>BPIQ01000006.1 GCA_026004195.1 Candidatus Binatia bacterium | reverse complement strand
GTGTTCACGCGTGGCACGACGCCCCCGCCCCCGGACGCGACGGAGCGCGTCCCTCCGCATCCGTACGCGCGTGGGCCGGTGTCGAACGCCGCGGAGGTGACCGGGCCGCTGGGATCGGAGGGCCACGCTCTGTCGTGGCCGTGTTCAGGTTCGGTACCGGCCTCCATGACCGAACACCAACGACCGTATCCCCGCCCCCCGGGACGCGACGGAGCGCGTCCCTCCGCATCCGTGACGCGCGTGGGCCGGTGTCGAACGCCGCGGAGGTGACCGGGCCGCTGGGATCGGAGGGCCACGCTCTGTCGTGGCCGTGTTCAGGTTCGGTACCGGCCTCCATGACCGAACACCAACGACCGTATCCCCGCCCCCCGGGCGCGACGGAGCGCGTCTCTCCGGGTGGCCGCGTTCCCTCCCCCTGGACGCGACGGAGCGCGTCCCTCCGCACGGGTCCGTGTTCATGGGTGGCACGTCCGTCCCGCCCCCGGACGCGACGGAGCGCGTCCCTCCGGCTGGACCTGGGCTCCCGGCTCGGGGTATACGAAAACCCGAGCCGGGGGTGAACGATGACCAGGGATATTCTCGCCGAGCGCAGGGAAATCGACCGCGCGGTCGAAGGCCAGACGGTCTGCTCGCTTTTCCAGGAAACCGTCCGCAGGTTCGCCGACGCCGAGGCCATGAAATGGAAGGAAGGCGAGGCGTGGAGAGGGATGACGTGGGCCGAATACGGGCAAAGGGTCCGGGAGCTCGCGAACGGACTCTTCGCTCTCGGTTTCGAGAAGGGCCAGTTCGCGACGATCCTGGGTTCGAATCGCCCCGAGTACTACGTCGCCGACCTCGGAATCCTGCACGCCGGAGGCGTCCCCGTCTCGCTCTACAACACGCTTTCCCCCGAGCAGATCGAATACATCGTGAACCACTGCGAAGCCGTCCTGAGCTTCGTGGAAAACCGGGCGTTCTACGAGAAGCTCGCGGCGATCCGGGACCGGATCCCCAGGGTGAGGCGGGTCGTCGTGTTCGAAAAGCGCGACGTGCCGAAGGACGACTGGGCCGTCTCGCTCGAAGAAGTCCTGGAACTCGGACGGCGGTACGAAAGGGAACATCCCGACCGCTTCGAGAAGACGTGGCAGGCCGTCCGCCCCGAGGACCTCGCCACGCTCATCTACACCTCGGGAACGACGGGGCCGCCGAAAGGCGTCATGGTGACCCACCGCAACGTCGCGTGGACGACGGAATCGCTCGAGCGCGTCTATCCCAGGCGGCCGGGCATGCGACACATTTCCTACCTGCCGCTCGCCCACATCGCCGAACGCATGACGGGTCACTACCTCCACCTGAAAGGCGCCTCCCTCTGCTACTTCTGCCCCGCCCCCCAGGAAATCGCGGCTTACCTTCTCGAAGTGCGCCCGCAGTTCTTTTTCGCCGTCCCGCGCATCTGGGAGAAGATGTACTACGGGCTCACCTCGGCCATCGAAGGGCTCGAAGAAGCGCAGAAAAAGGCCGTGCAGGAGGCGATTACGGTCCGGCTCGAAGTCGTGCGCCGCGAACAGCGCGGGGAGGAAGTCCCCGAAGACCTCCGTCGCAAGGCGGAAGAGGCGGAGCCCATCGTGGCGCTCGTCCGCGCGCGCCTGGGGCTCGACCAGGTCGAGCTGGCTTCGACCGGAGCCGCGCCCATCGCCCCGGAAATCCTCGAGTGGTTCCACGCGATCGGAATCCCCATCGCGGAAGTCTACGGGCAGTCCGAGGACACGGGCCCCACCTCCTGGAACCGGCCCGGCCGGGTCAAAATCGGGACCGTGGGCCCCACGATCCCCGGCGTCGAGGTGAAGCTCGCCGAAGACGGCGAGCTTCTCGTGCGCGGCGGCAACGTGACCGCAGGCTACTACAAGGAGCCGGAGCTGACCGCAGAGACCTTCGACGCCGAAGGCTGGCTCCACTCGGGCGACGTGGCCGAGATCGACGAGGAAGGCTTCCTCCGGATCGTCGACCGGAAAAAGGAGATTCTCATCACGGCCGGCGGCAAGAACATCGCGCCTTCGAACATCGAAAACGCCCTCAAGCAAAAGCCCCTGATCGGTCAGGCGTGCGTCGTCGGCGACCGGAGGCCCTATGTGACGGCGCTCCTCGTCCTGGACCCGGAGTCCGCGCGGCAGTGGGCGCGGGAGCGCGGGCTTCCCGAAGACCTCGAGGTCCTGGCCCGGCATCCGGACGTGCACCGGGAGATCCAGCGCTACGTCGACGAGGTGAACGAAAAGCTCTCGAACGTGGAGCGAATCAAAAAGTTCGCGATCCTGCCTACCGAATGGACGGTCGACTCGGGGGAGCTGACACCGACCCTCAAGATGAAGCGAAAGGTCGTCCACGAACGTTACGCGGACGTGATCGAGTCGCTCTACCGCGGCTGAGCTGACCGGAGACAGCTTCCGGTCTGACGTTCGTCAGCTTCGCGCGGGAGCCGAGTTCTCTCGCGACCTTGCCGCGGCTAGCCTGGGCGCCGTGGCACCTTCGCGGAAGGACTTGCCAGGAGGGAAGGAGAAGGCGAGAGGGCGGCCTCGCCGGCTGCTACTCCTGTTCTTTTATTCCGCTTCCGCGATCGTGGCCTGCGGGCCCGCCCACGAACCCGCGTCCCGCGAAAGGCCGCGGCGGGAGGATCTGCCGCCGGTCCGCACGGTCCGCGCGAGGGTGCGAACGATCCAGCCGCGGATCGTTCTTCCGGCGAGCGTGGTCGCCCGCCGCCGAAGTCGCATCGGTGCCGAGGTGAGCGGCACGATCCGGAAAGTTCGGGTATGGGAAGGCGATCCGGTGGAGGCCGGCGACGTGCTTTTCGAAATCGACCCGGAACCCTACCGGCTCGCCGTGGAACAAGCGCAGGCAGCGCTCGATCTCGCACGGGCGGAACGTGCCCAGCGCGAAGCCGACCTTCGGCGGGCCGAAGAACTCCGGAAGAAAGGCGTTCTCCCACCCCAGGAACTCGAAAGCCTCTCCACCGCGCTGGCCGTCTCCCGGGCACGCGAGCGGCAAGCCGCGGTGGCACTCGAAGCCGCACGGGACAAGCTCGAGCGCACGGTGGTTCGAGCTCCCTATGCGGGAACCGTCACGGGACGATTCGCCGACGAGGGGACGACGGCGCTCGTGCAGCCTCAGACGATCGTCGTGGAAATCCAGGAAACTTCCGAGCTCGTGGCCCTGGCGGACGTACCGGAAAAGCACGCCGGGGAGATCCGTCCCGGCGACCGGGTCCTCGTCTTTCTCGAGCGGCGCGCCGAGCCCGTCGAGACGGCCATTTCCCGCGTGAATCCGGCCGTCGACGAAGCTTCCCGAACCTTCCGCGTGCGAGCGCCCCTGCCCCCGGGAACCGAGGGCGCCGCGGCCGGCTCGTTCGCTCGCGTCGAGATCTTCCCGCGAGCAAGGCCGCGCTCCGTCCTCGTACCCCGCGAATCCGTGCGGTCTCGGGACGGAACTCCGCACGTGCTCGTGGTGCGCGAGGGCAAGGTGGAAGCGGTTCCGGTGCAACTCGGGATGTTTTCGGGAGACGAGGTGGAGATCGTCCGGGGGATCGACCCGGGAACGGAGGTCCTCGCCGGAGAAGAAGCACGCACGATCGCCGAGGGGATGGCCGTCCGTGCCTTGCCCGAAAAGGGGGAGAAGGAGCCTTGAAGCTCGCGGACACGTGCATCCGAAGGCCCGTTTTCGCCGTCATGCTGGCGGGGTCGCTCGTTGCTCTGGGTCTTCTCGCGGTCCCTCGCCTTCCCGTGGATCTCTTTCCTCGCGTCGAGTTTCCCTACGTTACCGTGAGGACCGTGCTCGAGGGGGCCGCACCCGAAACCGTCGAACGCGAAATCACGCAGGTTCTCGAAGAGGCCATCAATACGATCGAGGGAATCCGCATGCTCCGGAGCATGTCGAGCCACTCCCTTTCTCTCGTCTTCGTCGAGTTCGAGCTCGAATACGACGTGCACGAAAAAGCCCAGGAAGTCCGGGACAAGGTCGCCGCGGTTCGCGCGGAACTGCCCGAGGACGCCGATCCACCCGTGATCGAACGCGTGGACCCCGGAGACCAGCCGGTTCTCGCCGTCATGGTCGCAGGCCCGCACTCCATCCGCGCGCTGAGCGAATATGCCGACAAACGGATCAAGCCGCGCCTCGAGCGGATTCCGGGAGTGGGAAGCGTCCAGCTCGTGGGCAGCCGACCTCGGGAAGTTCGAATCTGGATCGATCCGGTGCGTCTCGCCGGTCACTCGCTGACGGTCGAGGACGTCCTCCACGCGCTCGGGCGGGAACACGTCGAGCTTCCGGGAGGACGGATCGAAACCCCCGAACTCGAGTACACGGTGCGGATCCAGGGAAAAGTCGGGGCCGTGGAGACTTTCGGGGAGATCCCCGTGGCCACGCGAGGGGGGCGGGTTCTCCGGCTGCGGGACGTCGCGACGGTGGAGGACGGGCAAGCCGAGGAGCGCATGGCCTCGTACCTGGACGGGAGACGAGGCGTCGCTCTCTTCGTGCGCCGGCAGTCGGGAGAAAACACCGTGGCCGTGGTCGACGCGGTACGCGCCGAGCTCGAAAAGATTCGCCGCCACCTTCCGCCGGGCTACCAGCTCGTGGAGGCCATGGATCTCTCGCGCTTCATCCGCAGCGCGGTCCGCGACGTCACGGTGGATCTCGCCTGGGGCGCCTTCCTCGCGTCGGTCGTCGTCCTCGTGTTCCTCCGGGACCTCCGGTCCACGTCGATCGCCGTCGTCACGATTCCGTGTTCGGTGGTCGGCACCCTGGCCTTTTTCTACTTCTTCGGCTTCACCCTGAACACGATGACGCTGATGGCTCTTTCCCTGTCGGTGGGGATTCTCATCGACGACGCCGTCGTCGTCCTCGAGAACAGCTATCGGCACGTGGAACTCGGGGAACCTCCGAAGGAAGCCGCTTCTCGGGCAACGGCCGAAGTCGGGTTGGCCGTGGTGGCGACGACGCTCGCCCTTTGCGCCGTCTTCGTCCCCATCGCGTTCCTGGGAGGGGTCGTCGGGCGGTTCTTCCGCGAGTTCGGGCTCGTCGCGAGTTGCGCCGTCTCGACCTCCACGCTCGTCGCTCTGACCCTCACACCGATGCTCTGCTCGCGATTTCTCCGGAGAGGAAAGGGGACGGGGCGCCTGTTCGTCGGGCTCGAACGCGGGTACGCAAGCCTCGAGAGGCGATACCGCTCGGCTCTCGCCTGGGCGCTCCGTCACCGAGCTCTCGTCCTGGCCCTCGCGCTTTCCGCCGTGGCGGCGGGCATCTTCGTCGGCCGGCGGGTCCCGGTCGACTTTCTCGCCGTCGAAGACCGGAGCGAGTTCCACGTGTGGCTCAAGATGCCTCTCGGCACCACGCTGGAGAACGCCCGCCGAACGGCGCGCGTCGTGGAGGAGAAAATCCGCGCGTTACCGGAAGTCCGCGCGGTCTTCACGACGGTGGGGGGAGACATCCAGCGGCGCGTGAACGAAGCGCGGATCTACGTCCAGCTCGAACACAAAAGTCGCCGCGAGCGCGGCCAGATGGAACTCATGGCCAGGGTGCGCGAGGTGATCGCCGAAAGCGGCCTCCCGCTCGAAGACCATGCCGTCGAGGAGATTCCGCCCGTCGACATCCCCGGCGGGCGTTCCGCGCAGATCATGTACTCCATCCGAGGCCCCGACGTGGCGACGCTCGACCGCCTCGCCCGGCAGCTCGTCGCACGGATGCGCGCCGCGGGGGGGTACGCCGACCTGTACGTCTCCCACGAAGTGGGGAACCCGGAGGTGGAGCTGACGATCGACCGCGAACGGGCGGCACTCTCGGGTGTTTCGACCCTGCAGGTGGGAAGGGCCATCTCGGCGCTCTTCGCCGGCGTGAGGGCCACGACGTACGAGGAAGGCGGAGAGCGATACGACGTCCGGGTGCAGATCCGCCCCGAGTACAGGGACGATCCGTCCAAGATCACGCTGCTCCGCGTCCGTTCGGCCTCCGGCGCCCTCGTGCCGCTCGAAAACCTGGTTCGCACGAGGATCCGAAGCGGCCCCGTGCGGATCGACCGGGAAAATCGGACGCGCGTCGTCCGGATCTACGGAAACCTGGAAGGCAAGGCCGCCGGGACCGCGGACCGGGAAGTCGTTCGGTTCGCGCGGGAACTCGATTTCCCGCCGGGCTACGAGCTCGCCGCCATCGGATACACCGAGAGGCTCCGGGAAACCCAGCGGGCGATCGCCTTCGCGCTGGTCGTCGCGCTCGTCGCCATCTACATGATCCTCGCCTCCCAGTTCGATTCGTTCGCCCACCCCCTGACGATCATGA
>BPIQ01000005.1 GCA_026004195.1 Candidatus Binatia bacterium | reverse complement strand
TCACCGTCCCACCTCCCTCCCGCGCCACACGAAAAAGATCGCCGGGTAGACGAGGAGCTCGAGGAGGAACGAGGTCACGACCCCGCCGACCATGGGGACGGCGATGCGCTTCATGACGTCGGCTCCGGTGCCGTGGCTCCAGAGGATGGGGAGGAGTCCGGCGAGGATGACGGAGACGGTCATGGTCTTGGGCCGGAGCCGCTGGACGGCTCCGTGGTAGATGGCCTCCCGGAGGTCGTCGAGGGAGCGGAGCCTCCCTTCTTCTTTCCACTGGCGGTAGGCGACGTTCAGGTAGAGGAGCATGACGACGCCGGTCTCGGCGTCGAGCCCCGCGAGCGCGATGATGCCGACCCAGACGGCGATGCTCATGTTGTAGTCGAGTGCCCAGATGAGCCAGATGGCGCCGACGAGGCTGAACGGCACGGCGAGCAGCACGATGAACGTCTCGAGCAGGCTCTGGGTGTTGAGGTAGAGGATGAGGACGATGAGAAGCAGCGTGAGCGGCAGGATGAGCCGGAGCTTGGCCTGGGCGCGCTGCATGTACTCGTACTGGCCCGACCACGAGACCGTGTAGCCCGGGGGAATCTCGATCTCGCCGCGCTCGATCGCGTCGGCCACGGCCTTTTTCGCGCGCTCGACGTAGGTGCCGACGTCGATCCCTCGAATGTCCACGAAAACCCACATGTTCGGCCGGGCGTTCTCGCTCTTGATGGAAGGCGGACCCTTGCGGACCTCCAGGTCGACGAGGTGTCCGAGCGGGATGTGCTGGCCCAGAGGCGTGGGGACGAGAATGGCGCGGAGGGCGTCGAGGTTGTCGCGAAGCTCGCGCGGGTAGCGGAGGTTGATGGGGTAGCGCTCGAGACCCTCGACGGTGGTCGTGATGTTCATCCCGCCGAGCGCCGTCGCGACGACGTCCTGGACGTCCACGACGTTGAGACCGTAGCGCGCGATTTCGTCGCGGTCGATCGTGAAGTGGATGTAGTTTCCGCCCACGACCCGCTCGGCGTAGGCACTGAGCGTCCCCGGCACTTTGGCCACGACGCGCTCGATCTGCTCCCCGATGCGCTGCAGCGTGCCCAGGTCCGGGCCCGCGACCTTGATGCCCACAGGGGTTCGGATTCCCGTCGAGAGCATGTCGATGCGGGTCCGAATGGGCATGGTCCACACGTTGGTGAGCCCCGGGAGCTTGGTGGCCGCGTCCATGGCGGCGACGAGCTCGTCGGGAGTCCTGCGCCTTCGCACGATGCGCCCGCTTCCGTCCTGGATCGGGACTTCGGGCCACTCTTCTTCGGGCTTCAGCATGATCGTCGTCTCGATCATCATCATGGGAGCCGGGTCCGTCGCCGTCTCGGCCCGTCCCATCTTCCCGAAGACGTGGTGGACCTCGGGGAACTGCGCGAGGATCTTGTCGGTCTGCTGGAGGATTTCCCTCGCCTTCGTCGTGGAGATGCCCGGAAACGTCGACGGCATGTAGAGAAGGTCGCCCTCGTAAAGGGGCGGCATGAACTCGGAGCCGAGGCGGCTCCAGGGATAGTAGGTCGCCACGACGGCGAGCGCCGCGCCGCCGATCACGCCCCAGCAGAGCCGCTTGTGGCGGAGGATGAATTCGATGACCGGGTGATAGACGGCAATGAGAAACCGGTTCAGGGGATTTTCGTGCTCGGGGCGGATGTGCCCCCGGACGAAGTAGCCCATGAGCACCGGGGCCACCGTGATGGAAAGGAGGGCGGCCGCGGCCATGGAGTACGTCTTCGTGAAGGCCAGCGGCTTGAAGAGCCTCCCTTCCTGCGCCTCGAGGGCGAAGACCGGAAGGAAGCTCACCGTGATGAGGAGGAGCGAGTAGAAGAGCGTGGGCCCGACTTCGTTCGAGGCGTCGCGGACGATCTCCCAGTGGGGTTTCCGGCCGCGGTCCCGCTCGAGGTGCTTGTGCGTGTTCTCGATCATGATGATGACGGCGTCCACCATGGCCCCGATGGCAATGGCGATGCCGCCGAGGCTCATGATGTTCGAGCCGATCCCCTGGAAGTACATCGTGAGGAACGAGAGCAGCACCGCGAGCGGCAGGATGAGAATGGCGACGAGCGCGCTCCGGAAGTGGAAGAGAAAAGCGACAGAGACGACCGAGACCGCGATCGATTCCTCGACGAGCTTCTCCCGCAGGGTTTCGATGGACCGCTCGATCAGCGCCGAGCGGTCGTAGGCCACGTGGACCTCGACGTCCTCGGGAAGGCCGGCCTTCAGGGAAGAAAGCTTTGCCTTGACACGGTGGATCACGTCGTAGGCGTTGGCCCCGTAGCGGACGACGACGATCCCTCCGACGGCCTCCCCCTGGCCGTTCCACTCCGCGATGCCGCGCCGCATCTCGGGCCCGATACTCACCCGCCCCACCTCGCGCAGAAGGATCGGCGTGCCGTCGGGCCGCGCCCCGACGGTGGCACGCTCGAGTTCGCGAGGGTCGGTCACATAGCCCCCGACGCGCAGGATGTACTCGGTCTCCGAAAGCTCCATGACGCGACCTCGCCGACCTCGCCGTTCGAGCGGAGAATGGCCTCGCGGACCCGGCCGAGCGGGATGTCGTAGGCACGGAGTTTTTCGGGATCGACCGTCACCTGGTACTGTTTGACGAAGCCCCCCACGCTCGCCACCTCCGAGACGCCTTCGATGGCCGTGAGCTCGTACTTGAGGTACCAGTCCTGGATGCTGCGGAGCTCCTGGAGGTCGCGCGTGGGGCTCGTGAGCACGTACATGAAGGCCCAGCCCACGCCGGTGGCATCGGGGCCGAGCG
This sequence comes from Candidatus Binatia bacterium, assembly GCA_026004195.1. Taxonomy (NCBI): domain Bacteria; phylum Candidatus Binatota; class Binatia (SeqCode); species Binatia bacterium. Next base: position 111,341 of record BPIQ01000005.1, on the reverse strand, counting down.
TCGGGGTCACGCCCGCGGGCAACTGTCCCTGGAGCTGGCTCAGGTATTCGAGGACGCGGCTCCGCGCCCAGTAGGGATCCGTTCCGTCCTCGAAGATCACGTAGACGAACGAGAAGTTGAAAAAGCTGTAGCCGCGGACGACCTTGGCATAGGGCACGGACAGCATCTTCGTGCTGATGGGGTAGGTGACCTGGTCCTCGACGATGCGGGGTGCCTGGCCCGGGTATTCCGTGAACACGATGACCTGCACGTCGGAAAGGTCGGGGATGGCGTCGAGGGGCGTGTGGCGAAGGGCGTAGGCTCCCGCGAAAAATCCCGCCACGGCGAGGAGCACGACGAAAAAGCGGTTCTCGAGAGAGAAGGAAATGATGCGCGCGATCATTTCGCCCCCTCCTCGTGTGCGTGCGTCGTCTCCTCGTGGGCGTGCGGCGCGTCCGTCTCGTAGACGGGAACGAGCGACATGCCGCAGATGGGACATTTTCCGGGGCCCTTCTCCCGGACGTGCGCGTGCTCGGGCATGGGGCAGGTCCAGTAGGCGACGCCGGGGCCGGAGACGCCTTCGGTGTGCCGCGACGGCACGAGGTTCATCCCGCAGAGGGGGCACTTCCCGGGTTTGTCGTAGAGGATGTCGGCGTGCTCGGGCATGGGGCAGACGTAGAAGAGCTCTCCCTCCTTCTCGGCTTCGGGATGCTCGTGTTTTTTGGTGACGGCGCGGATCGGGGCCGCGGCCGGGACTTCGCCGGGCTCGAGCATCTGCAGGGCCGCTTCGCGGATGCGGCTTTCGGAGTCGAGGAGGAATTGCCCCGAGACGACGACCGTCTCACCGGGCGCGAGGCCCGAGAGGACCTCGAGGTAGTTTCCCTCGCTCCGCCGCCCGACCACGACCTCGCGCGGCTCGAAGACGCCGGGCCTACGCACCACGAACGCGATGGCCCGCTCGCCCGTGTCGATGACGGCGACGTCGGGAACGAGGATGGCTTTGCGTCGATCCTCGCTCCGCAAAAAAACGGTCGCGAACATGCCCGGCTTGAGCTGGTAGCCGGGGTTGTGGAACTCCATGCGGACGGAAACTTCCCGTGTCTTGGCCTCGAGGTAGGGGTAGACGTAGGTCACGCGGCCGCGGAAGGTGCGTCCCGGGAGGTAGGAAAGCCGCATGAGAGCCTCCTGGCCGAGCCGGACGTAGGGAAGGTCCTGTTCGTAGATCTTCGCGATGACCCAGACGGTGGAGAGGTCGGCGATGTGGAAGAGGTTCTCGCCGGCGCCGATCCTCTGACCTTCGCGCACGAATTTCTCGACGACGATGCCCGTGAAGGGGGCGCGGATCGTGAGCGTTTTGCGCACCCGCCCCGTTTTCTCGAGCCGCTCGATCTCGTCCCGGGGCACGTCGAAGAACTCGAGCCTCTGCCGGGCGTCCCTCACGAGAGCTTCCGCGTCCACGGCCGAGCGCGGGAGGAGCGGCGAGCCAGCCTGCCGCGCGTGCCGCAGCGCCGCCAGGTACTCTTCCTGCGCCGAGAAGAGCTCGGGCGAGTAAAGCTCGAAGAGCGGGTCGCCTTCGTGAACCTGGACTCCCGTCTGGTCGACGTAGAGTTTTTCCACCCAGCCCGACACCTTGGTCGTCACCATGGTTTCGGACGTCTCGTCGTAGGCGACGAAGCCCACCGTGCGGACGCTTTTCACGACGGGCCCCTCGATGACCTTGTCGACCCGGATCCCCATGTTCTGCTGCATCACGGGGTCGATGCGGATCGCGCTCCCTGCCGCGACCTCGTCTTCGTAGACGGGCACGAGGTCCATTCCCATGGAGTCCTTGCCCGGCTGGGAGTAGATTTCCGACGGATTCATGCTCGAGCGCCAGTAGAGGATCTTGCGTTCCTTTTTCTCTTCCGGTTCGGGCTCGGTGAGACCGAGGGCGGCCGCGCGGTCGGGCGACATCGGCACGAGCTCCATGCCGCACTTGGGACAGGTCCCGGGCTTGTCCTCGATGACCTCGGGGTGCATCCCGCAGGTGTACCAGGTCGCGCGGGCGCTCTCGGGCGCCTTCGGCGGCTGGCTCCGGTGGCGGGGCCTTCCACCAGGGCGCCGTCGCGACGCCGAGGCCGTAACCGGCCGCGAGAAAAAGCATCCAGAAGACGACGCGTCTCATCTTCCTTCCTCCGTTGTGTCGCTCCCCTGCTTCGTGTCGTGCGGAGCTCTCTTCTCCGTTCTTTCGGTCGGGATCCTCAGGTCCCCGTCGCTCCGGGCGATTTCCATGTCCTGCCTCGGACTCCTGTCCTTCTCGGCTCTGTCGTCGTGTTCCTTCTCGCCGCGGGGGACATTGCTCCCGCGCGTCTCGCTCCGAGCGCTCTCCTGTTCCCCTCCCCCGCTCGGGCGAGCTGGGGGCGCGCTCCCGTCCTTGCGGGGACTTTCCCTGCCGCTCTTTTCGCTTCGCGTCCTTTCGTTGCCTCGAGTCCGGGCTTGCGGGCGATCCACCCGTTCCCTCCACGCGCTCGCGGCGGGCTTTCCCTCGGTGCCGGCGCCGCGTGCTGCGTCCCGCTTCGCGTGGCGCCTGGTCGTGCCGTGCTCTTCCGCAAGATGCCTTCGCCTTCCCTGCTTTCTTCCTCCTGCTCCCCGCCGCGCGTGTTTTCGTCCTCCGCGCGGGCGACGCGCATTCCGAGGAGCTGCTGCAGGTCCGAGAAGCGCTGCTCGAGCCGTGCGAGCGCCCGGTGGTAGGCGAGCGAAAGCTCGAGCCACTTGCGCCAGTTCTCGATGAGCGCCGTGAACTCGAGGGCGCCGGCGCGGTAGCTCGACGTGGCGACTTCCACGGCCTGCCACGCGCGGGGGACGATCAGGTCGCGCAGGAGCCGGGCCTGCCGGTACTGCGTGTCGATGCCGACCAGCGTGTCCTGAACCTGGAAGAAAATTTCGTTGCGCAGGGCTTCGTACGCTTCGGTGGAGGAAAGGGTCCTGGCTCGGGCCTCGAGAATCTGCGCGCGAATCCTCTGCCACCACACCGGAAGGTCGATGCCGAGCCCGAGGCTCCGGGCATCGTCGCCCGTGGCCGCGGGGCTGAGACCGCTCGCCGAAATGAAGGTATACGTGAAACCGACGGTGAGGTCCGGGAAGTAGCCGAGGCGGGCGAGCTCGACGGCTTCGAGGTCCCGTTCGATCTGTTCCCGGAGGCCGACGAGCCGCGGGTTGTTGCGGACGGCTACCTCCATCGCTTGCGGGAGGCGCCAGCCGACCTCCCGGAGCTCGAAGGGCTCGGGCGGCGGGAGCGGCGCGTCGACCTTGCGGTCCATGAGCGTGTTGAGGAGCGCGCGCGCCGTCTCTTGCTTCTGCCGGAGCGTGACGAGCTCGTTGACGAGTTCGTAAAGCTCGACTTCCGCACGGAGCACGTCCTGTTGTGTCGCCGCCCCGCTCCTGTAGCGCGCGGAAGCGACGTCACGAATCTGCTCGAGAAGGACGCGGGATTCCTCGGCGATTTCGATCGAGACGTGCGCGAGGTAGTACTCGTAGTAGGCCCTCTGGACCCGGGCGACCGTGGCGATGCGGACGTCGGCGAGCTCCGCGAGGGCCATCCTCATTTCGCGTTCGGCGATCTTGCCCCTCGTCCGGAGCTTCCAGGGAAAAGGGATTTTCTGCCTCAGGCCCACCGAGCCCGACATCATCCCGGCCGCGGTTTCGACCATGTCGCCGATGGGCGGCATGAGGTCGAGCATCGGGTCGGGCAGCGATGTCGCTTGCGGGATGCGGTAGCCTAGGGCTTCGGCCTTTCGCACCGCGCGGCGGATTTCGGGGTTGTCGCGCAGCGCGATCCGGACGTAGTCCTCGAGCCCGGCACCCTCGGGAGAGGCTTTTCCTCCTGTGTCGTGCTCGGGTGCTCCGCGAGCTGGCGGGCACGGGAAACCACCGCCGCGTGGTCCTCGACGGGTGGGTCGAGACCGCGGAGATCTTTCTCGACGGCTTCCCGCCAGTTCGAGTGCAGGAGCCCGCACCCGGAAAGGGCGAAGGCAAGAGAAACCGGAAGAAAAAAAGTTTTCGTCGACACGCGACACCTCCGAAAAACACGGATCCCCTGGAGAGACGGAAAAACACCGCGAAGCGGATTCCTCGCGGCAGCTAGGGAAGAGCGCCTCCGAAAACCCCGAAAGCTCGGTGCCCCGAGGCTCGGGCGCTCTCGTTTCTCAGAGGAGAAGCGTCGCGAGTCGCAAGTACTTCGGAGGACCCTCGGGAGAGGTGTCGAGGGCGGGGCCCGAAGGCGAGACTTGCAGATCCCAGGATCCGAAGAAAAGGACTACGAAGATCGGGGCGGGGAGTGCGGCCTGGGCCTGAGGTACCACGCGCAGCGGGCATTTGCCCACCGGACCGCAGCAGGATTTCGTGTCGGCACGGTGGTCTCGCGTCGGCCCGATGGGGGGAGTGGGCCTGCCCGTTTGCGTGGGCTCGGTGGTCCGCGTCGGCCTGGCGATGGACGTGGGCTGTGTGATGGACACCGACTCCCTGACCCGGGTCGGCCGGATTGCTCACGTCGCTCCCATCGGCGCCGTCGTGGGCGTGAGCTCCCTCGGCCTCACGGGCCGCAAGACAACCCGCATGCGTCGCGGGGCTTTCCGTGCACCGGAGCACGAGCTGCGAGCCCCAGGCGAGCGCCAGGACCAGGGAGAGAAGACTCGAGAGCTTCCGGTGCACGAACTCCAATATGCCAGGTTTTCTTCCGGCATGCACGCCGGAGTCGGGCCCGGCCCCTACTCACCCCGAAGGAGCTTCACGACTGCGTCGACGATCCTCGCGAGCCACTCCGGCTCGAGCTCGCCAACCTGAGCCACCATAAGGTCCCGGTTGCCGGTGAAAAGTTTGCCCGGCCGAGCGTAGCTCGTCACCCGGAGTGACCCCGAAGAAAAGCCCGCGTCCTCGAGCTTGACAGCTCCGATGTACTCCCTTGCGGCACGCCACGCGTGCGGCAGCGCATTGGTCGGACGCTGTGCGGCTCCTGTTTCTGGACCTGCCCCGTGTCCCCTCGACGCGCCGAGTACCGGTGAAGCGGAGTCGGCGGGCTCCGCCTCCGGGCTACGGCCCCGCCACGAAGCTACGTCGCGCCCGGTAGCGGGCCGCGGCGATCAGGGCGAGAAGCAGGAACCCCACTCCCCACGGGCTCGAGGCCGGTGCGCCGACCAGCGAAGCCAGCGCCTCGTAGGCGCCCATGTCCACGATCGGCGGTGTCCCCTGACCGGTGTCGCCCACCGAGGGGTCGTCGGTAAAGCGCGGCTTTCGATCGAGGTCCGTGGTGACGCCGGTAAGACCCGATGCGTTGTTGTTGCCGGCATCGTTGGCCGGAGAGCCGAGGCGCGGGCGGAGATTGTCGTCCGGAGTGCCGATGACGTCGTCCGCTCCGTCCGGATCGACGAAGAGCGGGTCGGCGTCGATGTTGCCTCCCACGTCGGTCCCGAGGCTCGCGTCCCACCCGGCGCCGCTGCCCCCCGAGCCTTCGACGTCGCTGAAGGAAATCTGCGGTGTCGACCCGCCCGTATTCAGGATCTGCGCTCCAGTCGTGGCGGAGTTGGCCCACAGGATCACGTTGACGAGAACGGGATTGCTGCCCGTGCCGTTGTTCATCCCTCCGCCTTGCTGGATCGACCCGGCGGCGACGTTGCCCGAGAACGTGACGTTGGTCAGGGTGGGGCTGCTGTTGTTGTTCAGCATCCCGCCTCCGATTCCGCCGCCGATCCCGGTGGCCACGTTGCCGGAAAATACGACGTTCACGAGCTGGGAATCGCTGCCGGAGAGGTTGTAGAGTCCCCCGCCGAAGGCGGCCGAGTTGCCGACGAAAATGCCGTCGCGCAGCATGGCGGAGCTGCTCGACTGATTGAACATCCCTCCCCCGTTGACCAGAGCCGAGTTGCCGGAGAAGAGGACGCGGGTCAGTACGGGAGCGCTGCCGTTGAGATTGAACATCCCCGCTCCGTTGCCGCCGCTGCCGATCTGGGCGACATTGCCGAGAAACTCCGCGTCCGTAAATTGGGGGCTGCTGCCCAAGTTGGCCACTCCGCCCCCTTGCCCTGCCCGGTTGCCGGAAAAGGTGACGCGGGTGAGCGTGGGAGTGCTGCCACCGCTGTTGAGCATTCCTCCCCCGGCGTTCTGCGCGAAGTTGCCGGAAAAGACGAGGTTGGAGAGAGTGGGACTCCCGCTCTCGTTGAAGAGGCCCCCACCGCAGATCTCCTGACAAGGGGCGACGCTGCCGTTCGCCAGCCCGGCGGTGATCGTGAAGCCGTCCAGCACGGCACTGCCGCTCGTCCCGCTCCCGGTCACCACGTGGAAGCTGTTGGCTCCGCTGATGTCGTTCGTGGTGGTCACGACCCCGTTGGGGTCGGTGGTGTCGTCTTGGTCGATGTCTCCGCTCAGCACGGTCACGTTCGACGACGGATCACGCTGGGCGAGCGTGGTTTCCCCACCGGCGAAGCCGCCGAAAATCGCGACGTCGTCGAGGAGCTGGAAGGTCGCACTGCGGTCGTCGTCGGTCTGACCGCCGCCCTCGTCCGGATAATAGACACCCGCGGCCACCCAGATCTCGTCGCCGGCGTTCGCTGCGGCAAGCGCGTCTTGGAGCTTGGTGAACGCGTCTGCCCAGGAGGAACCGTCGCCGGCGCCCGTCGCTCCCTGGTCGACGAAGATCCGGGCGGCCTCTGCTGGTACGGCGAGCCCGGAGCCCACGAGAACGCAGGAGGCGACGGTAAGCAACGTACGCAAGCACGCTTGCACCAAAAACGCCTCCTCGCCGCCTGGGCGAACCCATCCGCACGCGGGCTCTACGGGCGACGCGCTCCCATAGGCACACGGGCGCGGGATGTCAAGTCCGGCGATCGACGGATCCCCTGCGTGGTAAAACATGGCCAGCGGAGAAGGCGGGGGGTTGCCCGATCCTGGCTGCTCGTCGGCTTCCCGGCTTCGGCAAGCGAGTCCGCTACCGCGACAGTGTCCCTGGAACAGCGCGAACTGGCAGGCCGAGATTTCCGAATACGGCCCTCAGAGCAGCTCCACCACCTCGATCGTATCGTCGCCCGCGGGAAGCTCGACCAGCGTGCCATCGCGGCCGACCGTCACGGGTCCCTTGTAGACGTCCTTGACGCCCTCGGCGAACTTCTCCACGTTGGCCGACTTTCTCGTGTCCCCGCTCAAGACGACCGAACGGCCTTTGTAGTCGAAACGGTAGCCGACGGCCGGCTCGACCGGCTCGTGCGAGACCCGAAAAACGGAGACCCGCAGGTCACCCTGGTCCACGAGGATCTCGGCTTCCCCGTCGGCGGGAGCCTGGAACGGCCGGGCCACGGCCCCCGCACCGGAGGGCGGGACCACCTCCTCGCCGTGGTGGGCAATCCGGTACTTGCGGTCGAGCGAGTAGGCCAGCTCGAAGCCCGCGACGACCTGCTCCACGCCTTCCGGGCCGTAGACCGGGAGCGGAGACGTCGTAGCCCCGTTCGCCCAGCGCTGGAGCAGGAGTTCGCCCAGGCCGTCGATGTGGTCCGAGTGGAAGTGCGTGAGAAACATACCGTCGATTTCGCCCTGTGGTAGGCGCACCCGGGAAAGAACGCGCGAGGAGCCCGAGCCGGCATCGACGATGTAGAGCCGTTTCCCCGCCACGATTGCCGTACAGGGACCCGAACGCATGGGATCGGGAAGTGGAGACCCCGCACCGCAAAGGACCACGTGCAATCCGTCGGGGAGTTCGAGGAGCAAGTTCGTCGTGAGGTTCGACGTCGCGGCGCGTTCGACGAGCCTCATCGCGATCTGCATGCGGAGCAGGTAGGCGACCACCGAGAGGATGGCTACGGTAGCGAGCACGCCGAGAAGAAAACGCTTCATGGACGCGGCAGTTTAGCCCGAGCAGCGGTGGGGCGGCCAGGGGATGGGCCGATTCGCCAAAGACCGTGCTCCTGCTAAGCGAAGTGCTCGAAGCTGGATGCGCTCTCCGAAAAGGAGTTGGGAGGAGAACAGGCGGCTGGTTCGCACAGCCCTTTCTTGTCGTGGGAGCGCTTCGGCAGCGCGCGGCCCCGGGCAAGACGAGCTATCGGCTCCCCCCTCCTATATGACTTCGACTACAAGGAGCAGACCGCCCTGGTAGACCAAAACCGCCGCCTGCTCACCTCGGCTCGTTGCCATGTGTTCGGGCCCGGCTTGCTGCCGAGCCGTGGGGCAACCTCGCTCGGCAGTCGACCGGAGGACGGTGCCCGGGTTGCGACCGCTCATCCGTGGCAGGCGTCCGTCGATTACACAGAAGAGTGGCCGGACCAGAGCTGTTGATTCGAAATTGCCGAGCGCGGGACCTTGCGGGAATCCCATTGGCTTGTCCCGTCGCGACTCGGCAACCGCCGGGGGAATGCCGTCAAGGGGCTGCCCGGGAGGGATGCTGTCGTGAGCAATTCCTGGCACGGATAGCGCCGTCGAGGCTCCCTCTTCTCTTGCTTCCTTTTCCTCCGCGTGCCGGTTCCCTGGACCTGCACCGTTAGCAACCGGCCCGGAATGTCTCGAGGGCTGCGGCCCCCTCCTTGTAGCCCCCGCATTTTTCCGTAATCTCGTGGGTCATGAAGAGAAAAGCGGTTCTTGCCGGCACGGCCGTCCTGGCGGTCGCCCTCCTTCTTACTCCGGGTGTGCGCGCCGAGGAGGTGGCCTTCTACGCTCCGGGTCCGGGGCTCGCGAAAAAGTTCCGGGGGAAGATCGTGTGTCTTTCGTGCCCCGCGGGAAAAGAGGAAGACCTGGCCGAGTGCCAGAAGAACGGCCACCGTCACGCGCTGCGGAACGACGCCGACGGGAAGCTCTACCCCCTTCTCGCGCGGAACGCGGAAATGCTCGGCCGTATTCACTCGGCGGACCTCCACGGAAAGGAAGTCACGATGGAGGGACGCTACTACGAGAAGGCGGGCGTCGTTCTCGTGGATGCGATCGCGCCGGTCATCGTGGCTCCGCTCTGGGGCCCCCACGGCGGACACAAGTAGAGCGCGAATTTCGCACAGGCCCCGACACGGAATCCCGCAGCGCATGCAGCTCGAGGAAAGAGATCGCCGCGAGATCGAAGCGCACGGGCTCACGGTAGAAGAAGTCCTCCGACAGATCCGGCTCTTCGAGAGCCCACCGCCTTTCACCCGGCTCGAGCGAGCCTGCACGGTCGGGGACGGGATTCGCGTCCTGGAGGAGGAAAAGGCGCGGGCTTGCGAAGAACGCTTCGAGGAAGCCCGAGCTTCGGGACGCGCCCGCAAGTTCGTTCCGGCATCCGGGGCGGCCACGCGCATGTTCCGGGCGCTCGTCCGCTTCCGGAACGAGGCGGGGCCGGTGGGCCGTGGGGCCGTGGCGCGGAAGGCCGAGGCCGGGGACGGCGAAGCCCGTGAGTTCTTGCGCTTTCTCGAAAACCTCGACCGCTTTCCTTTCTACCCGGACCTCTGCCGGGTCTTGCGACGCGAGGTCCGGCCACCGGACCTCGAAGACGACGCGACGGTGCGCCGCGTGCTTGCCGCGATTCTCGATCCCGAAGGGCTCGGCTATGCCGGCTCCCCCAAGGGGCTTCTCCCGTTCCACCGCTACGGCGACGAGGTGCGTACCGCTTTCGAGGAGCACCTGGTCGAATCCGTTCTTTACGTGAGGGACGCAGGCGGCACCTCGCGCCTGCATTTCACCGTCTCGCCCGAGCACCTCTCTCGCTTCGAGGCGTTGCGCGACCGGGTGAGGGAAGCCTACGAGCGTCGCTACGCCACTCGCTTCGAAGTCGAGTTCTCGGTGCAGAAGCCTTCGACCGACACGATTGCCGTGGACCTCGAGAACCGGCCCTTCCGCACGCGCGACGGCCGTCTCCTCTTCCGGCCCGGAGGGCACGGCGCGCTTCTCGAAAACCTCGACGAGCTCGGAGGGGACCTGGTCTTTCTCAAGAACATCGACAACGTGGTACCCGACCGGCTGCAGGGGACGGTGGCGCTCTGGAAACGGAGGCTCGGAGGCTACCTGGTCGAGCTCGAAGAGAGGCGGCACCACCACCTCCGGCGCCTCCGCACCGGCGAGGTGGGCGAGCGGGAGCTCGAGGAGGCGGAGCGGTTCGCCCGGGAAGAGCTTCTCGTGTCCGGACTCGCGCCGGGTCTTTCGCCCGACGAGCGGTGCCGTCGCCTTCTCCGGAAGCTCGACCGCCCGCTGCGGGTCTGCGGGATGGTGAAGAACACGGGCGAGCCCGGGGGAGGCCCCTTCTGGGTGCGCGGCCCCGATGGGGACCTTTCGCTCCAGATCGTCGAGAGCGCACAGGTCGACATGGGCTCGCCCGAGCAGCGCGCGATCTTTCTCTCTTCCACGCACTTCAACCCGGTCGACATGGTCTGCGCGCTCCGCGACGAGCGGGGACGACCCTACGATCTGCGGCGGTTCGTCGACGAGTCGGCCGTTTTCGTCGCCGAGAAATCTCACGAGGGCCGCCCGCTCAAGGCGCTCGAGCGCCCCGGTCTCTGGAACGGCTCGATGGCCGGATGGATTTCCGTCTTCGTCGAGGTGCCGCTCGAGACCTTCGCGCCGGTGAAGACGGTCAACGATCTTCTGCGTCCCGAACACCGGGCGTAGTTGGCGGAAGAGGGAGGGAGTCGAACCCTCCATCCCGCTTCGCGGCGGGACGTCGCGGTTTTGAAGACCGGCCGGGCCACCGGGCCCGTTCCCCTTCCGCGGCAAAATCTAACGGAATCGTGTGGCCGCGGCGACCCCGACGGCGGAGGGACGCGCTCCGTCGCGTCCGGGGGGAGGCGGGGACGCGCCACGCATGAACGAGGATCCGACAGCGCGGGTCCGTCCGACGACCACGGCCACGACAGAGCGTGGCCCTCCGATCGCGTCGGGCGGGAGGTGGTATGGAGGTATGCGTCGGGTTTGCAATGACGTGCGGCGGTCGATGAGCGACACGACCCCGCCGGAGGGACGCGCTCCGTCGCGTCCGGGGGGAGGCGGGGACGCGGCACGCACGAACAAGGATCCGGGAGAGCGGGTTCCTCGGATGACCACGGCCACGACAGAGCGTGGCCCTCCGATCGCGTCCGGGGGGAGGTGGTACGGAGGTATGCGCCGGGTTTGCAATGACGCGCGGCGGTCGAGGAGCGACGCGGACCCCCCCGGAGGGACGCGCTCCGTCGCGTCACGGGAAGAAAATGCGCAGCGCGTCGTGATGTGCCGTCGTTCCGAATCCAGCCTGGTCGGCACCGCCGGGTACGTACACGAGGCCGCCTACGCTCGCGGCCCCGATGCCGTGGCGGGGAACGGGCATGGGATCGAGAGAAGTCCAGCGGCCCGTCTCGGGATCGTAAAGCTCGACTTCACCGAAAACGCCGCGGGGGCTCTCGGGGTCGACCTCCCCGCCCAGAACGACGAGCTTTCCTTCGACGGACGCGACGGCAATGCCGCTCCGTGCCGTGGGCATGGGCGCGAGGACTTCCCAGGTGTCGGTCTCGGGGTCGTAGCGGTCGAGCTCGTTCGAGTTGAGAAGACCGCCTCCGTCGAACCTTCCACCGACGACGTAAATTTTTCCGTCGAGAACCGCTGCCCCGAGATGGTTGCGCCCTCTCGGGAGAGGGGCTCCGGTGCTCCAGGTGCCGCCCGTCGGATCGTAAATCTGGTGCACGGTGCTCGAGAGGACCTCCGCCGTGCCTCCGATCGAATGGATGCGACCACCGGCCACGGCGACCGCCTGCGCTCCTTGTGGGACGGGGAGAGGAGGAAGCTCTTCCCAGCCTGCGGCGCCCGGACGCCAGCGGTAGACGTCGGCAATCGGGCGGAAGCCCGGGTCGAGACCTCCGACCGAGTGGAGGAATCCACCCAGCACCGCCGCCGTGCCGTGGTGGAGGCGGCGCGGGAGCGGCGGTGCGGCTTCCCAGGTGTCCGAAGCGATGTCGTAAGCCTCGACGGTGTCGACGGCTCGTGGTTGCGTACCTACACGCTCGAACCCTCCGAGGACGTAGATCTTGCCTTCGAGTTCGGCCACGGCGACTTCCTGCCGTCCGCTCCCCGGCATCGGCGCGAGGGAAATCCAGGTCGAGGCAGGTGTGGGTTCCATCTTCGGTGTCGGTGTGGCCGTCGGGGTTGCCGTAGGGCTCGGAGTGCGCGAGGCCGGGGCACGCGGGGTTCGGGAACAGTCGGGCCCCGATTCGGCGAGAAACCGGACGAGTTCCACGACGTCGGCGACACTCGTCCTTCCGTCGCCGTTCGGGTCTCGTTCCCCGCAAAGGACCGACTCGTCGAAAAGGATTCCGAGAAAGACGCGAACTTCCTCCGCCGCGATCGTCCCGTCGCCGTTACAGTCCGCGGGGCACCGAAAACTTCCGGCACTCGCGTGGGAGAGAGCTGCGAGTACGGCGAGCGCTACCAGGGCTTTTACGGCTCGAAGACTGCAGTGCATCCACGATCTCGTCCGAACGTTCACGCTCTCCCCGGGTCTTCCTGTACGCGTCCTGACTGCCGCGTGTGTCGTCCGGCCGCCAGGGTCGTTGCTTTCTCCGGAGCCTCCGCCAAGCCGGCTTCTCGGCACCATCGGAACGACCCGGAAGGTCCGCCATCTTTCCGGTCGTCGGATTCCCTCGGCGGACGGAAAAACGCGCCGCAGTTCGTCAGGAAATCGTCGCTTGCCGAGTCCCGCTTTCTTCCGGACCTTCGAAAAAAGGGTCCCCGGAAGCCGACGAACGTTCGTCGTTGTCACTCACGCCGTCTCGATTCTCACGGTGTTGGCCCGCCGGCCGGCCGAGAAGGGAAGGCCGGCCGTGAGGACGACGGTCTCCCCGCGGGAGACCCGGCCCGTATCGCGCAAAAACGCGAGGACGGCCTCGCAGGATTCGTCGAAGCTCTTGCCGAAAGCGGGTACCAGGACGGGCTCCACACCCCAGACGAGCGCAAGCCGGTGGTAGGTCGACTCGTTCGGCGTGGCGGCGAGAATCCGGCCCCGAGGGCGCCAGCTCGCGACGAGCCGGGCCGTGAGTCCGCTCTGAGTGAGGCACACGATCGAACCGGCGCCCACGGCACGCGCCGCCGAACAGGCACTCTGCGAGACGGCGTCTTCGGTGGCGAGCCGCTCGCCCGTGGCCCGCGGCGGCCAGCCGACCTCGAGAGCGAAAGCCGCCGCACGAACGAGGATCTCGCGCATCGTCTCGACGGCGCGGACGGGGTGGGCTCCGATGGCCGTCTCCGCGGAGAGCATCACCGCGTCGGTGCCGTCCAGGGCCGCGTTGGCGACGTCCGTCGCTTCCGCCCTCGTGGGTCGCGCCGAGTGTGTCATCGATTCGAGCATCTGCGTGGCGGTGACGACGGGTCGTGCCCTCGCGTGACATTCCCTCACGATCCGTTTCTGGAGTACGGGGGTCTCCTCGAGCGGACATTCCACGCCGAGGTCTCCCCTCGCGACCATCGCCGCGTCGGCTGCGTCGAGGATTTCTCCGAGTGCCGAGACGGCCTGTGCCTTTTCGATCTTGGCGACGATCGGGACTTGGAGCCGGCGTTTTTCGAGCTCGTGCCGGAGTCGCGCGATGTCGGCCGCGGAGCGGACGAACGAGAGCCCGACGTAGTCGACCGGCGTGCCGCGAAGGGCGTCGAGGGCCTCGCGGTCCCGCGGCGTGAGCGCCTCGGCTCGCAGTTCGGACCGCGGGAGGTTGAGCCCGTTGCCGTCGCGCACCCACCCGCCTTGCTCGACGCGGGTACGGATTTCGTTGCCCCGGACTTCCAGGACCCGGAGCCGGACGATCCCGTCGTTCAGGTAAATCGGCTCCCCTGGCTTCACCTCGGAAGGCAGATTCGGGTAATCGACGGACGCACGTTCCTCGTTCCCGAGGAGCGACTCGGTGGTGAGAACGAACTCGCGGCCCGGAGCGAGTTCGAGGGCGCCGGAGCGAAGCTTGCCGATCCGGAGCTTGGGACCCCCGAGGTCGGCCAGGATCGCGAGCGAAACGCCCTTGCGGCGCGAGAGTTCGCGGAGAAAGGACACGCGGCCGGGCAGCGAGTGCGGGGTTTCGTGCGCGCAGTTCAGCCGCGCCACGTCGACGCCCGCTTCGAGGAGCGCCTCGAGCGTCTCGGGAGATTCGCTCGCGGGTCCGATCGTGGCGACGATTTTCGTGCGCCTACGCGGGGTCGGCCGTTCGTGGGTGCTCATGCGAGGCTTTTACCAGGGCGGACACGGCCACGACAGAGCGTGGCCCTCCGATTGCACCGCGCGAAACGGAGGCCGCGTACGGGCGTTTTCCGTCGCGTCGGCGACGAACGACCTTGCCAGGCGCGAACGCGTTCCACCCGGAGGGACGCGTTCCGTCGCGTCCGGGGGGCGGGGCGTAATCCCGTCCGCCATGACGGCAGGTACCATTGTCGGCCGCGCCCCGCGCGGAGGGACGCGCTCCGTCGCGTCCGGGGGGCGGGGGAGACGCGCCACCCATGAACAGGACCCGACAGAGCGGGTCCCTCCGATGGCGTCCGGGGGGGGGGAGGCGTAATCCCGTCCGCCATGACGGCAGGTACCATTCGCGGCCACGCCCCCGCGCGGAGGGACGCGCTCCGTCGCGTCCCTCTCATTCCGGCGAATCTCCGACCTCCACGAGCGGGACCTTTTCCCATCGGGCCAGGACGACGGCGCCCACCGTGTCGCTCCAGACGTTCACGGCGGTCCGGCACATGTCGAGGACCCGGTCGACGGCGAGCACGAGTCCCACGCCTTCGAGGGGAAGCCCCACGGCGCGGAGCACGATCACCATCATCACGAGGCCCGCCATGGGGATGCCCGCGGCGCCGATCGACGCGAGAAGAGCCGTCACGAGAACCACGGCTTGCTCCCCGAAGCCGAGGTCGATTCCGTACGCCTGCGCGATGAAGAGCGCGGCGACACCCTCGTAGAGGGCCGTGCCGTCCATGTTGATCGTGGCGCCGAGAGGGAGGACGAAGGAGCTCACCTGATTCGGTACGCGTCGCTCGACGCATTCCATCGTGACGGGAAGCGTGGCCGAACTCGAGGCGGTGGAAAACGCCGTGGCAAGGGCCGGCGAGACGAGAGAAAACCAGCCGAAAGGCGAGACGCGCCCGAAGAACAGGAGAAGCAACGGTAGGGTGACGAAGGCGTGGAGGGCGAGCCCGGAAGCCACGGTTGCCATGTAGAGGAAAAGCGGCGGGAAGACGTCGAACCCCGTCGTGCCGGCCAGCGTCGCCATGAGCGCGAAAACCCCGATCGGCGCGAGCCGGATGACGAACTCCGTCACGCGCATCATGAGATCGAAGACCGCTTCGGCCAGCCCGAAAATCGTCGACCGCGGTCTTTCCGGAAGCCGGTACGTGAAAAGACCCACGACGAGCGCGAAAAAGATCACGGCCAGGATGTTTCCTTCCGCCATGGCGTGGAACGGATTCTCGGGAACGATGCCGAGCAGGGTCTCTCCGATTTTCTCGCCCCCGACGTCGACGCCCACGGGCTCGGCCTCGAGCGGGAGATCCGCTCCGACCCCCGGGCGAATCACGTTGACCAGAAATAGCCCGGCAACGATCGCAAGCGCGCTCGTGGACGTGTAGTAGACGAGTGCCTTGAGCCCCATTCTCCCCACGCTCGTCGCGTTCCCGAGTCCCGCCGTGCCCACGACGAGCGAGGAGAACACGAGAGGCACCACCACCATCCGCAAGAGCCTGAGGAAGATCTCGCCGACCGGGTCGAGGTACCCCGAGGCCGGCCCCAGAACGGCTCCCGCCAACACACCCAGCGCCATTCCTGCGAGGATTTGCCAGTGGAGTTTCCAGGACCAGGGCAGGCGTTCGGTCCAGGCCATAGGTTCGGCCCTACGTAGCACGTACCTACCGCCCTAGGTAGTGCCGGTCCGCGCCTGGTAGCGAGCACGGACGGTGTCCGAAACCCTCGAGAGGTACTCCGCCTCCGTGCTCCGACCGAGCCGGCAGCTTCGGCCGCGATCGGTTCGGACTTGTTCTAGGTCCGTGACGACGTCCGAAGGGTCGGTGCCAGCGCGCAGGCGTACAGGTGACGATCGCGTTTCGGCGGTACGGTCGCGCCCAGGCTTTCCTTCGAGCCCGCGACGTGGTCGAATTCGGCTCATGGACGTGAAGCTTCCGCTCGAGATGCCCATCGAAGAAGCCATGCGCACGCAGCGTGCGATCCGGCGCCTCAAGCCCGATCCCGTGCCGGACGAGCTCGTGCTCCACCTTCTGAGCCTGGCGATCAAGGCCCCGAGCGGTTCGAACGCCCAGAACTGGGAGTTCGTGGTCGTCAAGGACCCCGCGGTCAAGGCCAAGCTCGCGCGGCTCAATCGTATGGCCTGGTCGCTTTACGGTGGAATCGGCCGCCGGCTTGTCCGCCGGGCCGGCGACGAGCAGATGGAGAAGATCATCCGTGCCGTACAGTGGCAGGCCGACCACTTCGAGGAAATTCCCGTGATCGTCGTCGCGTGCCTGCGGGCGTACATCCTCCCCTGGCCGCCCGTGCTCGCGGCGAGCCTCTACGGGTCGATTTTTCCCGCGGTGCAGAACCTTCTGCTCGCGGCCAGGGCGGCCAACCTGGGGGCCGCGCTCATCACGCTGCCGCTCTGGAGCCGTTTTCTCGCGCGGCGGGCACTCGGCCTTCCGTGGTACGTGACCCCGTGTGCGGTGGTGCCGCTCGGATGGCCGCGGGGGCGTTACGGTCCCACGCGCAGAAAGCCCGTGGAATCCGTCGTTTCTCTCGACCGGTACGGGAACCGGGCGTTCGCCTCGCGGCAGCGAGCTACCGAAGCAACTCGAGGGTTCGAGGCCGAAGGCTCGAAACCCGTAGGAAGTGATTCTTCCGGGGCGAAAGCGTAAGCTCGGCACGGAGGGTGTGCGAGGTCCGGTCGTGGAGCCGCCGCTCGGTCACAGCCGAAGTCACCGCGACGAGGTCGTAGCCGTGGAGTTCCGGGGAACGAGATCGCGGCCGTGACATCCAGCGTATGAAGCAAAAGGCGAAAGGCGGAAAGGAGCCCCGGTTCGAGCTCGTGGCGACGCTCCCCGGACTCGAGGCCGAGTTCGCGGCACAGGCGCTCACGCTCGAGGGCATCCCGTGCGTGCTCGAGTGCGGGGACCTGCGCACGGTGAGGCTTCCGGGCGGCGAACCCGTGGAACCCTTCGCGGTCACGCTTCCGGTGGCCATTTACGTGGGGCGAGAGCAGGCGGAGGAGGCACGGGAAATTCTCTCCTCGGTGGGAAAACGCGTAGAAGAAAGCAGCGCTTTCTATGCCCCGTCCGTCCAGGCCCCGGCAGGGCCCGTCGACCTCGCGGCGCTGGCCGAGCAGGCGGCGCCGCGTGTCGAGGAAAGTCGGCTTCAGTGGGCGCTCATCGTGTTCGGAGTAGCCGTGCTTTTCTTTTTGCTCGTCACGTGAGGAGTCGTGGAGTACGTGGGCATTCTGCCGCGCGACCGTCTGCCCTACGGGATGCAGCTTCCCGTCGTGGCGCAAAGCCGGCTTTTCGCGCAACCCTGGGAAGCGGAGGCTCGCGTCGAAGACATCGTTCGGATCGCGCAGGCGTGCGACGAGGCCGGGTTTTTCTACCTCGGCGTCTGCGACCACGTGTGTATCCCGACCGACCGGGTGCCGGCGATGTCTTCGGTCTGGTACGACTCCCTGGCCACGCTTTCTTTCCTCGCGGGGGTGACACGCCGGGTGCGGCTTCTCTCGTATGTCTACGTCCTGCCTTACCGGCATCCCCTCGCGACGGCGAAAGCTTTCGCGACGCTCGACGTCCTTTCGGGAGGCCGCGTCATCCTGGGCGTGGGCACGGGGCACCTCGAGGGAGAGTTCCGGGTCCTCGGCGTGGAGTACGGGAGTCGGGCCGCGCTCGCGGACGAAGCCATCGACCTGATCCGCGCAGCGTGGCAGACGGGCTCCCCGCGCCACCGGGGAAAACACTTCCGGGTGGAGGACGTCGTGCTCGCTCCTCTCCCGCTGCAGAAGCCCCGGCCTCCCATCTGGGTAGGGGGTTCGAGTCGGGCGGCCCTGCGAAGAGCCGCGGCGCGGGGGGACGGCTGGCTTCCGCAGGGCGTTCCCAAGATGGGGATGGAAGCAGCCCTGGCCTTCTTGCGTGAAGAGCGGGCGCGCCTTTCGGGCTTACCGATCGACGTCGGCATGAACAGCCCCTGGCTCTACCTGGGAGAGCCGTCTTTCGAGGTGCCGCCCGGAACGGTGACGGGTTCCCCCCGGAAGATCGCCGAATGCCTCTGGTCGCTCCGCAGCCGCGGGGCCGACCACGTGGGTGTCCGCTTTCGCGCCAGGTGCTGCCAGGAGCTCGTGGAACAAATTCTCCGCTTCGGCGAGGAAGTGGGGCCGCTGCTGCGAACGTGAGCAAGGGCGCCGCGTCGACCAGGAAATGGTCCATGCCCCACAAAAGGAGGAAAGGGGCCTCGGGATCGGAGCGGGGACCCACGACCCCCGGAGCCGAGAAGTCGCGCGCGGGAGTGCCACCGGCGTGCGATCGTCCGCCCGAACACGGCCCTGCCAACTCCAGGACGCGAGGTCGCTCGGAAAAGTCGCCAATCTTGCTACCGCGGAGCGGGGACCGAGAACCACGAGCCGAAACGGCCGTTTGACGTGCCCCCCGAAAAGGCGCAAACTCCCACCGCCGTAGACGCGGAAAAGAAAAAACGGGACTCTGTGGAACGGGGAACGGGGCGTTCTCGCCGGCGGGGCACCCCGGACCCCAAACGGCCTGGAAGGGTCCCTTCGGGGAGCGCAGCGTGTCCCTGAGGCTTCGGATTGCCTGTGCCTTTGCCCTGCTGGAGACGCTCGCCCTGGCGGCGCTTTTCCTCTGGCTTTCGTCCTCGCTCATCGATTCGACGCGCCGGCAGCTCGAGACTCGCGAGACCGCGATTCTCGAGACCCTGGCTCGGCTCGGACGGGAGCATCTCGCCCGTGACGGCGCGGGCACCGAAGTCCTTCGCAGCACGGCCCGTGAGCTTGCGCGAAAGACCTCCGTCCGGCGGGTGCTTTTTCTCGACGCGCGCGGACGGGTGGTGGCAAGTGATCGGCCCGAAGAGATCGGCATGGAGGCACCGGCTTTTTACGTGCGCGGCCGAGACCCCTGGCGCGTTCGCGAGCTCAGGGAAGGCGGGAGGGTCCTGGGGACGATCGCCATTCGCTTTTCGCGGAGCGCCGTCGAAGAAGCCCGGGAGCAGGCACGATGGGTCGCTTTCACGATCGGAGGCGCGGGGATTTTGCTTACGATCGTCGTCGGTCTTGCCGTAGGACAGTTCGCGAGCCGCCGCATCGAGAAGGTCGTCGCAGCGGCCGAAAAAGTCGCCAGGGGCGAAATCGCAAGCTCCGGCGTTCGAGGGCGCGACGAGATCGGGCGACTCGGGGAAGCGTTCGACCTCATGGCCGACGCTGTCCGTTACGCCGTGGCTTCCCTGCGCGAGACGAGTGACCGCTACCGGATGCTTTTCGAGGACTCGCCCGTCGGGATCGCGATCCACGACGGGGAGACGCTTCTTCTCGCCAACGCCGCCCTGGCACGAATGGCGGGTGTTCCGAATCCGGAAGAGCTCGTGGGCCGACCGGTTCTCTCCCTCGCTCACCCGAAGTCGTGGCCGGTCATACGGGAAAGGCTCGGCCGGGTGCTCACCGAAGGAGTCCAGGTGCCGCTCCTCGAGCTCACGCTCCAGCGGCCGGATGGCGGCATCGTCGAAGCTCAGGTGACGTCCGGCCCCGTCGTTTTCGGAGGCCGGAAGGCCGTCCTCACCGTGCTCAAGGACATTACGGAGCACAAGAGGGCTCTGGCCGAAAAGGAACGTCTCGAGAAGGAGCTCGCGCTGCGCGAGCGCATGGCGGCCGTAGGAAGTCTCGTGGGTCGCGTGGCGCACGAGATCCGAAATCCGCTCTTCGGTATTTCGGCCACGCTCGACGCCCTGGAAGTCGCGGCCACGAGCGGCCAGGCCTTGAGAAACCACCTGGACGTCCTGCGGCGGGAAATCGCCCGCCTCGAGACGCTCGTCGCGGAGCTTCTGGAGTACGGCCGGCCCGAATCGTCGGAACGGGAACCGGGCTCCCCGGCCGACGTCCTGCACGAGGCCGTGGCGTCTTGTGCGGAGCTCGCACGCCGTTCGGGAGTCGAGATCACGCTCGAGGTGGACGAAGGGCTTCCCACGATTCCCATGGACAGGACGCGCCTCGTTCAGCTCTTCCGGAACCTCGTCGACAACGCCGTGCGGCATTCGCCCGAAGGAGGTTCCGTCGAGGTGCGGGCTTTTCTCGACTCGTCCGGTGTCGCCTGCGTGGTCAGGGATCGCGGGACGGGGATTGCCCCGGACGACCTACCGCACGTCTTCGAACCGTTTTTCAGCCGGCGCGCGGGCGGCACGGGTCTCGGTCTCGCGATCGCAAAGAAGATCGCCGACGCGCACGGGGCTTCGATCGAGCTGCGGAACCTTCCGGAAGGAGGCGTGGAGGCGAGGGTGGTTTTCCCTGAGAGACCCCCGGACGGAATCCCTTGACAGGCATCTCCCTCTCGGAGGGCCACGCTCTGTCGTGGCCGTGGTCGTCGGAGGGACCCGCTCTGTCGGGTCCTTGTTCATGGGTGGCGCGTCCCCGCCCCCCGGACGCGACGGAGCGCGTCCCTCCGGGTGGCCGTGGTCGGACGGGACGCGTCGTGCATTCGGAGGGCGGTCGCCCCACCTCGACGCAGGTCCGGCTCCGGCCCGCTCAGAGATACCCTTCGGGTTCTTCGGTCTTCTGTGGCTTCGGTACCCGGCTCGGGATGAACTTCCCCGTGATCATGTCCTTGTAGCCCATCCCCGGAGGCACCATCGGGTAGACGTGCGTGTTCGGGTCCACGATGACCTCGAGGAAGGCGGGCCCTTCGAAGCGGAGGAACTCTTCGAGCGCGGGGCGGACCTGCGCAGTCCTGGTGACTCGCTTGGCGAAGCCGAAGCCGTCGGCCTTGGCTGCTTTCACGAAGTCCTTTTTGTGGAGCGTCTTGTCCGACCCGCTGTAGCGGTTCGAGTAGAAGAGGTCCTGCCACTGCCGGACCATGCCGTCGCCGAAGTTGTTGAGCAGCAGCACCTTGACCGGAATCTCGTACGTGGTGAGGGTCTCGAGCTCGCCCAGGTTCATCCGGATACTCCCGTCGCCGTCCACGTCGATGACGAGCGCACCGGGGTTGGCGAGCTGAGCCCCGATGGCCGCGGGCAGGCCGAACCCCATCGTTCCCATGCTGCCCGAGGTGAGAAACGTCCGGGGCCGGCGGAAATCGAGATACTGTGCCGCCCACATCTGGTGCTGGCCCACGCCGGTCGACACGATCGCCTCGCCCCGGGTGAGCGAGTTGAGCGTCTCGAGCACGTACGGTGCCTGGATTCGCTTGGCCCTGCGGTCGTAGTTGAGCGGGTAGCGGCGCTTGAGCTCCTGCACGTAGTTCCGCCAGCGGGAGAAATCCTTGTGGAAGTCCTTCCCGGCTTCGAGAAGCTGTGCGAGCCCTTCTTTCGCGTTCGCCACGTGCGCCCAGTCGACGTGTTTGACCTTGCCGATCTCCGAGGCGTCGATGTCGAGGTGTGCGACCCTCGCGTGAGGTGCGAACTCCTTGGCTTTTCCCGCCACGCGGTCGTCGAAGCGCGCCCCCACGGCGAAAAGAAAGTCGCAGTCCTCGACCGCGTAGTTGGCGTACGCGGTGCCGTGCATGCCGAGCATGTGGAGGGAGAGCTCGCTCGTCGTGTCCACGGCACCGATCCCCATGAGCGTCGTCACCACGGGGATGCCGAACCGCTCCGCGAAGGCACGGAGCTCGGCTGCGGCGTTTCCGTGGATGACCCCGCCGCCGGCGTAGATGAGAGGTCGCTCGCTGCGTCCGAGGAGCCGGAAGAAAGCCTCGGCTTCCGCTGCCGTGATGCGGCTCGATTCGAGCTCCGCCATCCGTTCGGCGTAGCCGCGGAAGTGGAGCATCGAGGAACCGTGGAACGTCACCTCGGCGAGCTGGACGTCGCGCGGGATGTCGACCACGACGGGGCCCGGCCGCCCGCTCCGCGCGATGTGGAAAGCCGTCCGGACCGTCGCCTCGAGCTTGTGCTCGTCCGTGACGAGAAAGACGTGCTTCGCGCAGGCGGCCATGATGTTGAAGACGGGCGCTTCCTGGAAGGCGTCCGTCCCCATGGCGCTCCGCGGCACCTGGCCGCAGATGAGGACCATGGGAACCGAGTCCGCTTGCGAGTCCCGGACCGGCGTGACGGAGTTCGTGGCCCCGGGACCGGAGGTCACGAGCGACACGCCCACCCGGCCGCTCGAGCGTGCGTACCCCGCGGCCATGAAACCCGCGCCCTGCTCGGTCGCGGGCACGACGAGCCGGATTTCCTTCGAATGGGTCTGGTTGTAGCGGAAAATGGCGTCGTAGGTGGGCAGGATGGCCCCGCC
This sequence comes from Candidatus Binatia bacterium, assembly GCA_026004195.1. Classification (NCBI taxonomy): domain Bacteria; phylum Candidatus Binatota; class Binatia (SeqCode); species Binatia bacterium. The sequence continues at coordinate 88,989 of BPIQ01000005.1, read as the reverse complement.
GCTGTACCCGAAAATCGTGTCGACCCCCTCGTCCGCCAGTACCTGCAGGATCGCATCGCACCCCTTCATCCTGGTGCCGGCCAGGGGGTGGCGTGCGGCTCGGGCCGGTGCGCCCGCGTGTGCAGGGCCCCGATCCGTCGATTTGGCGAAGATTTCCATCGAAAGACGGCTCCTCTCGGGACGAATTCGGGCCGTAGGATAGCGCGGATCGGCACGGGTTGCGAGCGGGGGCTTCTCGGGGGCGAAAACGGGAACGGCATTCCCGGATCCGACCACGCGGGAACCGCCGAGAGGAGGGAAGCGGTTCATTCGGTACGAGGACGGACGCTGGTACGCCCCGTGCTTGCGCTGGCATTTGGCACGCCAGCGTGACATGTTGGTGCAGTGCGTCAAAAAACGGAGGAGGTAGTCGAAATGGACGACGCCAGGCGACACGTGGCCAGCGAGGAAGAAGCCAGGCAGATCGCCGAGGAATCACGGGAAAAGGAGTGGGCAGGACGGACGTTCCTGCGGGAGCTCTTTCTCGGGAACTTCCTTCTCGACCTCGTCCATCCTTTCCCCGTCGAGGAGGAAAGGCCCGAGTTCCGAGCCTTCTACGACGACTTGAAGAAGTTCCTCCAGGAGGAAGTCGACCCTCGCCTGATCGACGAGACGGGCGAGTACCCCGAGCACGTCATCGAGGGGCTCCGCAAGCGTGGCTGCTTCGGGCTCAAAATCCCGAAAGAGTACGGGGGGCTCGGCTTTTCGGTTTCCGAGTACACGAAGGTCATGGAGCTCGTCGGTTCCTACGACGGAAACCTCTGCGCGCTCCTTTCGGCCCACCAGTCCATCGGGGTGCCGCAGCCTCTCAAGCTCTTCGGGACCGAGGAACAGAAACGAAAGTACCTGACGCGCTGCGCCAAAGGAGCCATCTCGGCTTTTGCCCTGACCGAACCCGACGTGGGCTCCGACCCCTCGAGCCTCCAGACGACGGTCAAGCGCGAGGGTGACACGTACATTCTGAACGGCGAGAAGCTCTGGTGCACGAACGGGACGCTCGCCGAGCTTCTGGTCGTCATGGCCCGAGACGTCGACACGAAAAAGATCAGCGCCTTCATCGTCGAGACCGACTGGCCCGGGGTGAAGGTGGAGCACCGCTGCCGGTTCATGGGGCTCAAGGCCCTGGCGAACGGGGTGGTGAGCTTCCGCGACGTGCGGGTTCCGAGAGAAAACCTGATCGGCGAGGACGGAAAGGGGCTCAAGGTGGCGCTCGTGACGCTCAACACGGGGCGGCTCACGCTGCCCGCGGTGTGCGCCGGGATCGCCAAGCACGCACTCGAGATCTGCCGCGGGTGGTGCAACGCCCGCGTCCAGTGGGGGGTGCCGATCGGCAAGCACGAGGCCATCGCGCACCGGATCGCGGACATGGCGGCGCTCGCCTTCGCGATGGACTCGGTGAGCAAGCTCACCAGCGCCATGGCCGACCGCGGCGGCTACGACATCCGGCTCGAGGCCGCGGCGGCCAAGGAGTGGAACACGGTGCGGGCGTGGGAGATCGCCGACCAGACGCTCCAGATCCGGGGTGGCCGCGGCTACGAAACCGAGCGGTCGCTCGAGGAGCGCGGCGAGACGCCGATCCCGGTCGAGCGCGTCATGCGCGATTGCCGCATCAACCTCGTGTTCGAGGGATCGAGCGAAATCATGCACCTCTTCATGGCGCGCGAAGCGGTCGACAAGCACCTCGAAGTCGCGGGCGCGCTCATCGACCCGAAAAAACCCCTCGGCGAGAAGCTCGCGGCACTTCCCGCCATTCTCGGGTTCTACGCCCGCTGGTACCCGCCGCTCTGGTTCCGCGGGCTCCGGAACCCCTTTCTCTACCGTGACTGGGGACCTCTCGGCTCCCACCTCCGCTTCATCGAGAGAGCAGCGCGCCGGCTTGCGCGGGCGAGCTTCCACGGCATGGCTCTCTACCAGGCCAGGATGCAGCGCAAGCAGGGCTTTCTCTTCCGCTGCGTCGACGTCGTGATGGAGCTTTACGCCATGGCGGCTTCGATTTCCCACGCCCGGCGGCTCGAGGAGCTCGGGGCGCCGGAAGCCGCGAAGGCACGAGAGCTCGTCGACCTCTTCTGCCGGAATTCTCGCCGGAAGATCCGCCGGCTGTTCCGCGATCTCTGGAGCAACGAGGACGACCGGAAGAACGTCGTGGCGAGTCACGTGCTGCGTGGAGACCACGTGTGGCTCGAAAAGGGCGCCATGGGGCTGGGCCTCACACCCGAGTCGTTCCGCGCCTTCTACTTCACCCGCAGTGGCCGGCCCGAGAAGGCTCCGCACCGCCAGGTGGCGGCCGCTTCGTGACGGGGGCGGCTCGCATCTCCGGTGCGAGCAGGGGGTGATTGTCTCTCCGGCAGGAGCCCCGGGGTCCTGAAAAGAGTCCCGGCGGGCCGGATTCCGGACCGAGACATTCCGACGAACTCGACGCGTTCGATCACCGGGGGCGGTTTTTTTTTCGGAGCCTCCAGGTCACGGCGCGGAGCTCGCGCGACACCCTCAGCTTTCCGTAGCTTCGGGCCGGGGCGCGCCGCCCAGGCGGCGGGGCTTTTCGATTTCGGTGACGATCTGGCCGTTCCGGAAGATCGTGACGGTGCCCGTGGACTGGCTCACCGTGACCGCCACGCTGTCCGTCACTCCGGTGATGGCGGCGGCCGCATGGTGTCGGGCCCCGAGTCCCTGCGGAAGGCTCTCGCCCGAAAGTCCTGCCGTCTTCAGGTAGGCGCCCGCCGTGACGATCGTCCCGTCCCCGCGCACGATGAAGGCGCCGTCGATCGTCGAGAACTCCTTGATGGTTTCTTCGAGCCTGGGATCGAGGATGTTCCGCATCTCCTCGGGGTAGCCGTGGAAGGGGTTCAGGACGAGCTGGCGGGTGAGCGGCAGGACGCGCTCGGTGTCCCCGACGACGAAAAGCGCTCCGACGGGCTTTCCCTCCCGGCCCTCGGCCCCGAGGTCGCTCGCGATGTCGATGACGCGGTCGAGAACCTCGGGGCGGATGTTGGGTGCGATGCTCTTCTGGTCCCCCGGGGTCACGAGCATCTCGAACTCGCGCCCGACCTCCATGACGACGAGCGTGTCGAGCGTGCCGCTCTCGTCGATCCCCGAAAGGCACACGACCCGGTCCTTCGGGTCGAGGAGACCACGGTTGAGCGCGAGGAAGATCGCCATCTTGAGCTGCCCGAGCCGGGTGAAGGCGACGTTGGGTACCCGGATCACGCGGTGTCCGAGGGACTCCTGTTGTTCCTGTTCGGCCTCGGTTTTCGTCACGAAAAGCACCTTCTGCGGGATCCGGTCCGCCTTCTCCCACCGGCCGTCCGGCAGGACGTCGGCGTAGACCAGGATCGCGTCGGCCCGGCACTCGGCCGCGATTTCGACTGCGTGGTCGAGAAGGATCGAGGTCAGAAGCGACTCTTCGGGCCGTCGAACCCGCGCCTTGCGCGGCTCCGCCTGGGCAGGACGTTTCTCGGTCACGATACCTCCACCGGCACCCATGTTATGGAAATTCGGGCCACGCTGCCACACGGTCCGGCAGGCCGCTGAGGGGCCGGTCTGGCGGCCCCTCGAAGAAACCGTTAAGTAACTCGGGCCGTGCGAGGAGGCATCCCATGAGCCCGATGGATCTCTTCTGGCTTTTCTTCATGATCTCGGCGCTCCAGCCGCTTCTGCGGCAGAGAATGCTCGAGGCCTCCCGGCAGCGCCTTCTGGCGAAGATCGAAAAGCGGCGCGGCTCCCGTGTGATCCTTCTCGTCCACCGGCAGGAGACGATGAGCCTCCTCGGCTTTCCCATCTTCCGCTACATCGACATCCACGACTCCGAGGAGGTCATTCGCGCGATCCAGCTCACCGACCCGAGCACGCCCATCGACCTCGTCCTCCACACGCCCGGAGGCCTCGTCCTGGCTTCGCTCCAGATCGCCCGGGCCATTGCCGCGCATCCCGGGAAGGTGACGGCCTTCGTCCCGCACTACGCCATGTCCGGAGGGACGCTCATTGCCCTGGCCGCCGACGAGATCGTCATGAGCCCGCATGCCGTCCTCGGCCCGGTGGACCCCCAGCTCGGGCAGTTCCCGGCAGCTTCTCTCCTGCGAGTCCTCAAGGAGAAGCCGATCGAACGGATCGAGGACCGCACCCTCATCCTGGCCGACCAGGCAGAAAAGGCCATGGCGCAGGTGAGGGAAAGCGTGGCGGAGCTGCTCGCTGGGCGCTACCCCGAGGAGCGGGTGGAGGAAATCTCGCGGCTTCTCTCCGAGGGGCGCTGGACCCACGACCACCCGATCACCTACGAAGCGGCCTGCTCGCTCGGGCTTCGGGTGAGCCGGGAAATGCCGCGGGAGTTCCTGGATCTGATGCGGCTCTATCCCCAGCCCACGCGGCGACAGCCGGGAGTGGAGTACATACCCGAGCCCCGGCGCGCCGTGCCGCGGAGGTCCGGGGGTGGTACCGCGGGCGCGGCCCGACGGAGACGGCCGACGGACCCACCGGAGGGACGCGCCCGTCGCGCGCCCGGCGCGCCGAATACGGCCGCCGGCCGGAGGGACGCGCTCCGTCGCGTCCGGAGGGCACGGGGACGCAAACGACCGTTCGCATCCACGGATCGACGTTCTCGCCATCGGCGAACGCGGCCGGTCGGAGGGACGCGCTCCGTCGCGTCCGGGGGGGCGGGGGCCGCGCCACGCACGAACACGGACCCGACAGAGCGGGTCCGTCCGGCGACCACGGCCACGACCGAGCGTGGCCCTCCGATGACGTCCGCGGGGGCGGGCAACGTGCCACGCGTGAACACGGCCCATCCGGAGGGACGCGCTCCGTCGCGTCCGGGGGGGGGGGGGGGACGCGCCACCCATGAACGAGGACCCGAGAGAGCGGGTCCCCGGGCGACCACGGCCACGACAGAGCGTGGCCCTCCGATGACGTCCGCGGGGGCGGGCAACGTGCCACGCGTGAACACGCCCCATCCGGAGGGACGCGCTCCGTCGCGTCCGGGGGTGCCGGGGGGGGGACGCGCCACCCATGAACGAGGATCCCAGAGAGCGGGTCCCCGGGCGACCACGGCCACGACCGAGCGTGGCCCTCCGATTCGTTGGGCACCTCCGACTTTACGGCCGGGTTGTCGCGTCTATGTACCTCCGCACCCACGCCCAAAAAAAAAGCGGCGCCCGTGCGCCGCTGTCGGCCGGTCCGGAGGTCAGGCAGGCTGAGCGGCCAAGACGGCCTTGCGCTCCAACCCGACGTCGCTCCTGACCGGCACCGCGACGCGCACGGGACCGCTCAGAAGCATCCCGACGAGGCTCGCGGCCAGGACGGCAGCCAGGATCCCGAACGTCAGGTAAGCCGGCGCCGTCCACGCGAGGACCCCGCTCGCGGGAGGCGGAACCAGGATGACGGGTGCGAGAGCTACCGGGTGGAGCACTGCCATGTCCGCTCACCTCCTTTCCCGAGATTTTCTTCGTCGCTCCCGCAAATGCGAAATAATCGCCAGGGCGTCCCTTTCAAGGGGCCCGCTTCCCGCCGGCGGCCCGGCTCGGTCTTCTCGGGAGGCCGGGTTCGGAGGGGGTTGACGCGAAGATCGGCGGACACATTTTTTTCGCAGCTCGCTCGGAAAGGAGGTGACGGCAATGAGGCTTCCGGAAACCGTGCGGAGCAAGGTGGTGGATCTCAGGGGCAAGGTCGTCGATCTCCTGCCGAGACTCCGGGGCAGGAAGAAGAGCCGGGAGGTTCCCGTCCCCGTTGCCGTCCGTTCGGAACTCGACCGCGCGCTCGACCGGTTCTTCGCCGACTGGCCCGAGTTCTGGCGTCCTCGTTTCGGCTGGTTCCCTCCGGTGGACGTGAAGAAAGAGGGCCGGGAGCTCCTCTTCCGCGTGGATCTCCCGGGTGTCAGGCCCGAGGACGTGGAAGTCCGGGTGAGCGCCAACCAGCTGGTTCTCGAGGCCGAGCGGAGGCACGAGGAGGAGTCTCGGGGGGACGACTACTACTGGATGGAGCGTTCCTACGGTAGCTTCCATCGGGCATTCCCGCTCCCGGCCGACGCCGACGTGGACGGGGTCCGGGCGGAATTCAAGAACGGCGTCCTCCAGGTCCGGGTACCCCTCCGCGAAGGCGGCCAGGTCAAGCGCGTTCCGGTCGCTGCCTAGGCCGGTCCCCCGGGCGGTACCCCCGAAGGCGGGGTGCCGCCCCGGAAGGTAACGCAAGCCCCTTCGTTGCCCGCCCGGCGGGGGAAAGTTAAGCTCGCCCTGATGACAACCCCGGCTGCGGCGGAGCCGAGGATTCCCTACGCGCCCACGCTTCTCGCCCTCGAGGTCTCCCGGGCGCAGGTGATCCGTAGGGCGGTGGAAATCCTCTTCGGGCTCGCCCACTCGCCGGGCTACGCTGCGCTCGTGGACCCGGGCGCCGACGAGGTTTCCCTGCGAGCGCCGGGCTCCTTCGGGGTTTTCATGGGGTACGACTTCCACATCACCCCCGAGGGTCCGAAGCTCGTCGAGATCAACACGAACGCCGGTGGCGCTCTTCTGAACGGCCTTCTCTCGCTCCGCCGCTGCGACCCCGGCTCGATCCCGTGGATTTGCTGCCCGCCCCCGGCCCCGGAGGCCGTGGAGCGCAGGCTCGTCGAAACCTTCCGGGCGGAGTTCGAGGCCGTGCGGGGCCCGGAGGCGGAGCTCGCAAGCGTCGCCATCGTGGACGACGGGCCTTCCGGGCAGTTTCTCTATCCCGAGTTCCTCCTTTTCGTGGAGCTCTTCCGGCGCCACGGAATCGAGGCCACCATTGCCGACACTCGGGACCTCGAGTACGTGCCGGGAGAGGGCGTGCGCGCGGAGGGTAGGCGGGTAGACCTCGTGTATCTCAGGGACACGGACTTTTCGCTCTCGGAAGAACGGTCCGCAAGCCTGCGGCGGGCTTACCTGGCGGGGGAGGTCGTCGTGACACCCACCCCGCGGGAGCACCACCTTCTCGCCGACAAGCGACGCCTGGCCGTCTTTTCCGACCCGGAGGCGCTGCGCACCCTGGGCCTTCCCGCCGAAGACGCCGCGTTTCTCGCGCGCATCGTGCCCCGGACGGTTCCGCTCGATCGCCTCTCCTTCGAGGAAGCGTGGCGGACGAGGCGGCGCTGGGTTTTCAAGCCCGCCCGGCTTTTCGGGAGCAAGGCCGTCTACCGCGGGGACAAGATCAGCCGGCGCCGCCTCGAGGAACTCTACAGGTCGCCCGAAGGCTTCGTGGCGCAGGAACTCGTGGATCCGGGCTCCGTCGAGGTGGAAACTCCCGAGGGACTCCGGCGGATGAAGTTCGACGTCCGGGCCTACGTGTACCGGGACGAGATCCTTCTTTTCGGCGCCCGCGTCTACGAAGGGCAGGTGACCAACTTCCGGACACCCGGCGGGGGCTTCTCGGCCATCTGTCTCGCGAAAGAGGCTTCCTGACGCCTTGCGAAAGGGTCCCGGTTGGCCGATGCTTTCCGGGACGCCCGGGATGCTGCTCGAGAACAAGGTTGCCGTCGTGTCGGGTGCCGGTCCGGGACTGGGCCGTGCCGTGGCGAAGCTCTTCGCGCGGGAGGGGGCGGCCGTGGTGCTTGCCGCCCGGAATGCGCAAAGGCTCGAGGAGCTCGGCCGGGAGATCGCGCAAGAAGGCGGCCGTGCCGCCGTGCACGCCGCCGACATCACCCGGCCCGAAGACTGCGAGCGTCTCGTTCGGTTCGCGCTCGACCGATTCGGGCGGATCGACGTTCTCGTCCAGAACGCCTTTGCAAGTGCCCCCTACGACCTGGCCGAGGAAGCCAACCTCGACGACTGGCGCCGGATCTTCGACGTGAACTTCTTCGGGACGCTCCGGCTTTGCCAGGCGGTCATTCCGTCGATGAAACGGTCGGGCGGCGGCTCGATCGTGATGGTGAACACGATGTCGATCCGGATCGTGGAGCCCCGCTTCGGGGGGTACGCTTCGTCGAAGTCGGCTCTGCTCACCGCCGCTCGCACCCTCGCCAAGGAGCTCGGCCCGTACGGGATCCGCGTCAACTCGGTGGTGCCGGGCTACATCTGGGGACCGGCGCTCGAGAGGTTTTTCGCGGCGGTGGCGCAGCAACGGGGGTGCGACCCGCGGGAGGTCTACGACGAGGTCGCGGCGCGGACGGCACTCGGGCGCATCCCCACCTCGGAGGAGGTGGCCGAAGCCGTTCTCTTTTTCGCCTCGGACCGCTCGCGGGCGATCACGGGGCAGGCCCTCGACGTCAATGCGGGGCATTTCTTCCACTGAAGGGTTCGTGGACTCCGGAGCACCCACCGGCGCCCGGGGACTCGATGTCCATGCGCAGACTTTTTTCGACTGAGGTTGCGCGGCGGGGATCCTTCTGGCTCTGCCTCGCGGCCGCCGTCCTCTCCTCGTCGGGCTGCTTTCGTTCTCGGTCGAGCGGTCTTCCCGAACGGCTCAACGTCGTTCTCGTCGTCGTGGACACGCTCCGGGCCGACCGGCTCGGCTGCTACGGGGCCCGGCGAAACACCTCCCCCGCGCTCGACCGGCTCGCGAGGGACGCGGTGCGCTTCGAGCGTGCGTACGCGACGGCACCCTGGACGAAGCCGTCCGTCGCCTCGATCTTCACGGGGCTCTACCCGAGCGCTCACGGTGCGACGAGTGTGCAGGCCACGCTCCGCACCGAAGTTCCGACGCTGGCCGAGCTTCTCCGAAAGCGCGGCTACCGCACGTACGGCGTCGTGAGCGGGCTTTTCGTCGCAGCGAAGTACGGGTTCCGCCGGGGCTTCGAACGCTACGACCAGAGCGAGGTCGGGGGACCCAACCACGTCTCCACTCCGGGCGTCACCGAAAAGGCGCTCCGCTTTCTCGAGGAGGCCGGAGAAGGCCCCTTTTTTCTTTTCGTCCACTACTTCGACCCGCACTACACCTACCTGCGCCACCCCGAGGTGGGCTTCGCCCCCCCACGGGCCGGGCGCCTCGAGGGACCGTGGCACATCCTGCGACTGCGGCAGATCCTGCCGACGCTCACCCCGGAAGAAGTTCGGTTTCTCCTGGACCTCTACGACGAGGAGATCCGTTTCACGGACGGGGGGATCGGGAAGCTCGTCGGGGCCCTCGAAGAGCGGAACCTTCTCGACCGGACGCTTTTCGTCGTCACCTCGGACCACGGCGAGGAGTTTCTCGAGCACGGCTGGCTCGGCCACACTCGCTCGGTCTACGAGGAGGTCCTGCGGGTGCCGCTCATCGTTCGGGTGCCCTGGCGACGAGGCCCGCGCGCCCGGCTGGTTCGCACTCCTGTCTCGACGGCCGCGCTTTTCGCCACGATTCTCGAGCTCGCAAGCTCCGAAGGGTCGTCCGCGCTTCCGCCTCACCACGTGCCCTCGCTCGGGCCCTGGCTCCGGGGCGAGAAGGGCGGCGGCCTCCCGCTTTTCGCCGAGGTGGATTTCGAGCCTGTCCACATCGTGAACCGCGCGAAGCGGGCGAAAAAGAAGGTGCTTCTCCACTGGCCGTGGAAGCTGGTCCACGACGAGCTCGAAGAACGCTGGGAGCTTTACGACCTCGAACGCGATCCCTTCGAGCGGTCGAACCTGGCCGAGAAGCGAAAAAAGGAGCTCGCGGAACTCGAGCGCGAGCTCGGGAAGCTCGCCGCGCTCGCGAGGGAACGCAAGACGCTCGCGCCCCAAGCGGACCTCGCCCCCGAAGAGCTCCAGCAGCTCGAGGACCTGGGCTACGGCCGCTGAGCGTCAGGGCCGGAATCCCCGGACCGGGCGGAGCGCGAGGCGGAGGTTCTCGAGAAAGTCGTGCCGGTTGTAGGCGCGCCTTTCGATCCGTTCGAGCACGGCCAGGTTCCGCTCGACCCACTGCGGTCTTCGGTACGCGGGCAGCTCGGCGAGTGCTGCGCGAAACATTCCGCGCCCCACCCAGCCGAGACTCTGCTCGATAGCGGCCAGGTCTTTGGCCAGGGGCAGCAGCGAGAGTTTGTGGCCCGCCCGGTTGGCACGTACCCGTGCCCGCGAAAGGAAGGGGTCGGTGAGCCCGAAGCGCTGGACGACCCGGAACGTGTAGCGGCGGTAGATGCGAGCGCACCAGCCGTCGACGAGAACGGCGCGGTGCAGCTCGGTGCCGGACGCTTTCGCGGCCAGGAGCTTTTCGGGGCTCACGTCCCGTGACCACGACGCGTGCCGGAGGCTCGGGTGGTGCCGGTGGAACGCGGCGTCGGAGATGCCGCGGACGAGTCCCGCTTTCTCCTTTCCCGTGATCGGGTGCCGGTCGAGCTGCGGTGGGTAGAAGGACGCCCCGAGGAGGAGAATCGCCGGGCCCGCCACGAGAGCGCTCCGCCGCCCGAGCCCGAGCGAGGCGAAAAGGGCTTCCCAGATGCCGGACGTGGCACAGACCGCGAGGACGAAGGGAAACGCCAGGTAGCGGTAGTGTCGCGCGTCGCCTCCGATCTTGACGACGTAAGCCGCGACCACCACGGCGGCGGCCAGGAGCACGAGCCGCTCGGCCCCGCGGCCTCCGAGGCCGCGGCGGGAAGTCCACCATGCGCCGAGCACCGCAAGGGCACCGAGCTCGTAGAGATGGTAGGTGGAAAGCGTTTCGTGGAGATAGACGAATCCCCGGCGGACCTCCCACGTGTTCTTGAGATAGAAGGTGTTGGGGAAGAAGTCCGCGTAGTAGTAGATGCGGAAAAGAACCCAGCCGCCGAGAGTCGAGAGGCAGACGAGCACGAGCGTCCAGGGAAATCGGTTGCGCTTCCAGGCCCAGGCCGCGCCCAGGGCCACGGGCAAAAAAAGCTCGTGTCGCAGGAGCGGAGCGAGACCGAGCGCCGCCTGCAAGCCTGGGGACGAAGGCCGGAAAACGAAGAGCGCGAAAAGAGCTGCCGCGAGCTGGACGAGCGGCGTTTCCATGCCGGAAGTGAAGTAGCAGAGGACTCCGTAGTTCCCGCAGAGGAAGAGGGCGGGCACGGGAAGTTCCGGGCCGTGAGGGGCCGTGCGCCTTCGGAGCTCGACGAGACACCACCAGAAGGCGAGAAAAGCGACGACCCCGACACCGAGAAGAACGTACCAGTAGTCGAGCCGAAGGGCACGAAAACCCAGGAGAAGGAGAAGCCAGAGGGGGCTACTGTAGCCCTCGACGTACTCGCCCCGGTTGTAGACGAGACCCAGGTCGAGAAAGAGAAAGTTGTCGATGTAACGGAAGTAAACGAAGGCGTCGTCCAGGATCCAGCGATAGCGCCAGAGGAGAACCAGCCCCACGCCGAGTGCGATCCATTCCAGGAAGGTCGGCCGTCTCCGCACCTCGGGCATGGTGCGAGCCATTTTTTCGCACGCCCGCTCGGCTCACAACCCGGGATTTTCCGCGGCGCGGCGCCTGCCGTGGCGAGAACGCACGAGAGCCGCACACGGCGGCGAGAGGAGGCTCGGCGACGTGTGGGGAAGCGTTCCCCGAAGTTGCCTCCGGAAGAGCGGGCGGGGGTTCGAGCCAGGATGGAGGCCCAGGAGTCCCTGTCGTCGGGATCTTCGGGATCTTGCGGCGCAGCGTTTCCTTGAACAAAGCCTGAACAAAAAATGAACGAAAATTGAACGCTTGGCGCGTTGACGGGTCGGCTTCGGGCCGGGTATGGGAGGCACCCAGGACTCGACGATCACGCGGGCCGACCTCTTGCTGTTCGTGGACCAGTATACGAGCACGTTGCCGCCTCAACGGTGACGGCTGCCTGGATCTCTTCATGGGACTGTGCAGCGGCTACAAGGTTCTCATCAATACGACGCCGCCGAACCGTCAGGGGGGTCTGTGATCATTTCGCGCCAGGAGAGCCCAAGATGGATAAGCCGCGCCCGGGACACCGCGGCTTGGCTGAGAAGGTTTCTTGTGGGCCATCGCGGTGCGGGGACTTTGCTCGTCGTATTGCTCGTTGCCATTGGCGGAGTGATGAGCCAGGTCCCGCCCTCCCAGGCGACCGGAGGGGACGCTGACGCGCCGCGACTGGGCAAGCCTGCGGGAGCGGCCTCCTTCGCACTCCAGCCGGCCTTGCCGGTCGGTGATCAACCGGCTGGTGTGACTATCACGGACCTGAATGGTGACGATTTGCCCGACATTATGACCGCGAACGTAGAATCCAGCGACCTCTCGGTTTGGATCCAGCAATCTGGGGGCAACTTTGCTCCCGCGCAGGTCCACGAGGTTGTGGACACGATCCGGCCTAGCACGGTGGCGGTCGCTGACCTGAACGGCGACGGGATGGACGATCTCGTCATCGGGTGTGTCATGTGCTTCTGGATCTTTGTGTCCTTGGGGCAAGGAGATGGTCTATTTGTTGGTCCCCCGATGCCGTTCGAGGCCGGCCGGGCGCCGGCGGCGGTTGCCATCGCAGACTTCAACAACGACGCGGTGCCGGACGTCGCCGCCGCCGTGCGCTTGAACGATATCGTTTCGGTACTTCTTGGCCGTGGGGACGGCACCCTCGCGGAACGCCGCGTCTTCGAAGTGGGCGTTGGGCCGCGAGACCTCGCCGTTGCCGATTTCGACCGCGACGGAGCGCTCGATATTGCTGCAGCATTCAGGGACGGCGTGGCCATCTTACGAGGAGCTGGGGACGGGAACTTCGTGACCGCGGGGGTGCTCGCCGCCGACGGGCAGGTAGTAGCGGTTGCCGTGGGCGACGTGGACGGTGACGGGAACGCCGACATTCTGGCAACGAATCACGACTCCAACGTATTGGCGGTGCACGTCGGCCGGGGTGACGGGACCTTCACGGAGGCGGAGTTCTTCGCCACTGGTGGTCAACCGCAGGACGTGGTGCTCGCAGACCTCAATGGTGATGGGCTGCTCGACGCGGTGACGGCGAACTTCGGCTCGAACGATCTTTCGCTTCTGCTCGGCCGGGGCGACGGCACCTTCGCACCGGAAGAGCGCCTTCCCGCGGGTCTCGGACCCCAGGCGGTGGCCATCGCGGACCTCGACGGCAACGGACTCCTCGATGTGGTGGCCGCCAACTCCGGGTCGGACGACGTCTCGGTGTTGCTCGCGGAGGGACGGTCCGGAGGGGACGGCGGGTGTCAGGTCCGGGCCGACGGGGCGGGGAGCTGGGGGCTTTCTCCGATTGCGGTTCTTCTCTCTGCGCTGCTCCTCGATCGGCGTTGCCCCGGGGCGGAGGGAACGGACTCGCGCCTCGCCGTGGGTGTCGTTTCGGGGCGAGACGGCGCAGCGGCTTGTCCTGACGAGCGTGCCGGCGAACGACCCCGAGGAGAAGGACATGGCGGTCGGGGACTTCGATGACGACGGGGACCAGGACATCATCGTGGTACGGAAGAAGCCCTTTTCGGTCTCCGGGCCGCGGGCGCCGCTGTTGCTCCTGAACGAGGACGGGGTTCTGGTGGACCGGACGACTTCGCGTTTATCGACATCAACGGCAACGGCTGCCTCGACCTTTTCCAGGGCCTCTGCAACGGATATCGGGTTTTCATCAGCGCCACACCGGGCTGCTCACTTGGCCCCTAAGAGGCGGAACGTGGGCGGAAGAAGGACCGTAGAATGCAAGACCCTCTACGGAGGCATGCTAGCTGCCCGGGTTCTGGTCCTGCTGATGCTGGGGATGGCTCCTTGTTTGCCGAAGCAGGCCGCGGGGAGCGGCCTCGAGCTTGCCGCACCGGCCTCCCTGGCCGTTGGTCGTGGTCCGCGGGCTCTTGCGTTAGGGGACCTGAACGCTGACAGGTTCTTGGATATCGTCACCGCCAACGCGGGTTCGGGCGACGTGTCGCTGCTGCTCGGGCGAGGGGACGGCTCCTTCGCGAGCGCCGTGGCCATCATGCTGCCAGCAACACCACCCTATGACGTGCGCGCGGTCGGAATTGCCGATTTCGACACGGACGGGATGCTCGACTTGGTGCTGGGGTGTCAGAATCACTGTGGTGATGTGGCTGTTCTGCGCAACTTGGGTGGTGGAGCCTTTGCGGGTGCGGAGCCTTTGTTCGCCGGCCGCGGTCCAGCCGCGGTGACCGTCGGCGATCTCAATCAGGATGGGGTTCCCGATATCGCCGCGGCAGCCCGTTTCAACGAGCTAGTAGCGGTGCTCTTCGGTCTTGGCGATGGTCGGTTTACCGATCGAAAGTCGTTCGAGGTCTCGCTTCCGCCGCGGTGGGTTACGGCTGCCGACCTCGATCGCGACGAAGTGTTGGACCTCGTGGTCGCGATCGATGCAGACGCGCGTGAGGATTACGTTGTCGACGACGACGGTGTGCAGGACCTTGTGGGCCCGGGCGATGGGATGGGCGAGGTGGCGGTGCTGCTGGGGGTTGGGGACGGTGACTTTGCAGCCGAGCGGCGTTTTGATGCCGGCGGAGATGCAAGGGCGCTGGCCGTCGGTGACCTGAACGGCGACGCGGTGCCCGACGTGGTGACGGTCAATCTCGAGCCCGATGGGGTCGGCGTGCTCCTGGGCCGTGGTGACGGGACGTTCGACGGACCCGAGAGGTTTCCGGCGGGCATCGATCCCACCGCCCTCGCACTCGGAGACCTCGACGCCGACGGTTTTCTCGACGCGGGTGACGGCGAACTTCGGCTCGAACGATCTTTCGCTTCTGCTCGGCCGGGGCGACGGCACCTTCGCACCGGAAGAGCGCCTTCCGGCGGGTCTTGGACCCCAGGCGGTGGCTCTTGCGGACCTCGACGGCAATGGACTCCTCGATGTGGTGGCCGCCAACTCCGGGTCGGACGACGTCTCGGTGTTGCTCGCGGAAGGGCGGTCCGGAGGGGACGGCGAGTGTCAGGTCCGGGCCGACGGGTCGGGGAGCCCGGGGCTTTCCGTGATTGCACTCCTTCCGTTCGTGCTCTTTCCCCCCGCCGTGCTTCTCCGTTGGCGGCGTCGGCGGCGGGCGCTCGCAAGATGAGGGGGCACTCGCGCCCGCGCTCGTTCCGGTGGCGCGTCTTACCCTATTCTCGATCGACCCGCGGGCCGGAGTGAAGTTCGGGAGCGGGCGTCCGGGCGACCGTAGGCGGTGTCCCATCTTTTTCGCGCACGCAGCCGGACGGGTAAAAAGCAATAGCCTCTGCCGTGCACCGTGGCGACATAGCGCGGAGCCCTCGTGTCGTCTCCGAGAACGCGCCTGAGCTCGGCAATACACACCCGGAGCACCGTTTCGCTCACATGGGTCCCTCGCCACACGGCAAGCCGTAGTTCTCCTTTTCGGATCAAGCGCCCCCGGTTCTCCAGGAGGTAACGGAGCACGGCGCAGGTGCGCGGCCTGAGCGGCAGCGGGCTTCCGTCTCTCCACAGGATTTCCGCCTTGCGGTCGAAGACGAAGGGCGGGAAATGTAGATACCGCCCCATCACCCTATGACAAACCCTCGAGACGCCCCCGAAGGTTCCCCACTCCCCGGGACAGCTCACGGTGCGCTCCGGCGGGACGTGCGGCGGGCTCGGTCCCTCTTTCCTTGCCCCTCCCGGCACACCGTGATACCGGGCGCGGCGGGAGGGAACGGGATCGTGAGAAGGGTACTCCTTTGTGCAGGGCTCGTGGCTTTTCTCGCAGGCTGTCGGGGAGAGCACCAGGGCCCCGGGACGATCGAAGGAAAGCGCTTGCCCGACGCCGTCGTGAAGGCACGCGACGAAAGACAGGCGCAAGCCGTCGCGCGGCTTCTGCCGTCCGCGGAACGGCGTCCGTCCAAGCAGATCCTTTTCGGGGATCTCCACGTGCACACGACGTTCTCCACGGACGCGTTCTTGCGAAGCCTGCCCCTGCTGCAAGGGGAAGGGGTTCATCCGCCGGCCGACGCTTGCGACTTCGCCCGCTACTGCGCGGACCTCGACTTCTGGAGCATCACGGATCACGCGGAAGCGATCACGCCGCTCCACTGGAAGGAAACGAAGGAGTCGATCCGGGAGTGCAACGCGCTCGCGGGGGATCCGAGCAATCCCGACGTGGTCGCGTTCCTCGGCTGGGAGTGGACGCAGGTCGGCGGAAGTCCGCAGGACCACTACGGGCACAAGAACGTGATCTTCCGCGACCTCGAGGAGGACCGCGTTCCCAAGCGTCCCATCAGCGCGCTCAACGAACGGCTTCTCGGTGCCATGCGGAGACGACCTCCCTTCTGGCAGAGAATCCAGCTCCCGCTTCTCGATTTTCCCAACCGCCAGGCCTACTTCGATTTCGACCGCTACCTCGACGAGCTCGACGCCGTGCGGCTGTGTCCCGAAGGGGTGGACACGCGCGAGCTTCCCGAAGACTGCCACGAGAAGGCGGACACCCCCAAGGAGCTTTTCGAGAAGCTCGCTCAGTGGGGTTTCCCCGTGCTCGTGATCCCGCACGGGACCACCTGGGGGCTCTACACCCCTCCGGGTTCGACGCTCGACAAGCAGCTCGCCCCGGGGCAGCACGACGAGAAAAAGCAGCGGCTCATCGAGGTCTTCTCCGGTCACGGCAACTCCGAGGAATTCCGGCCCTGGCGCGAGGTGGAGTTCGATGCGAGCGGCAACCCGGTGTGTCCCGAGCCGACGAAGGACTATCTCCCGTGTTGCTGGCAGGCGGGGGAGCTCATCCGCGAGCGCTGCGGGGACCTGCCCCCGGAAGAGTGCGAGCGGCGGGTCCGCGAGGCGCGCGCGAACTACCTGGCCGCGGGCGCGGCGGGGCACATGGTGGTTCCGGGGGCGACGATCGAAGACTGGAAGGACTGCGGGCATTGCCGGGACTGCTATCTTCCGGCCTTCAAGTACAGGCCCAGAAGCTCGGTGCAGTACGCGCTCGCCATCGGTAACTTCGACGACGGGACGCCACGCCACTTCCGCTTCGGTTTCGTCGCTTCGAGCGACAACCACTCGGCGCGGCCCGGCACGGGCTACAAGGAGTACGCTCGCCGCATGATGACGGAGGCGACGGGCGCGCGGAGCGAGGCTTGGCGGCGCCGCGTGATCGGGCAGCCGGCAGAGCGGGTGCCCCGGTCGGTGCCCTTCGACCCCAGGCGGACGGACGTGCCGGCTTTCGTCATGCTCGAGTTCGAGCGGCAGGCGTCGTTTTTCCTCACGGGCGGTCTCGTCGCCGTCCACGCCGAGGGCCGGAGCCGGGAAGCGATCTGGGACGCGCTCGGGCGCCGGGAAGTGTACGGAACGAGCGGGGAGAGGATCCTTCTCTGGTTCCACCTCCTGAACGGCCCCGAGGGCGAGCTTCCGATGGGAAGCGAGGTCGAGCTCGCTGCGCCTCCGGTCTTCCGCGTCCGTGCCGTCGGGGCTTTCGAGCAGAATCCAGGCTGCCCCGAGCACGTCGTCCACGCCCTTTCCCCCGAGCGCATCGAGCGGCTCTGCCGCGGCGAGTGCTACAACCCGAGCGACCGGCGGCGGAAGATCACGCGGATCGAAGTCGTGAAGATCCAGCCCCAGAGGAGCCCCGAAGAGGACGTGGCTGCGCTCGTTCGCGACCCCTGGCGGATTTTCGATTGCCCGGGCGATCCCGCAGGCTGCGAGGTCGTGTTCGACGACCCCGAGTTCCCCCGGGAGGGAAGGCAGGCCGTCTATTACGTTCGTGCCATCCAGGAACCCACGCTGGCCGTCAACGCGGCGAACGTCCGGTGCCGGTACGACGACCAGGGGAGGTGCGTCGAGGTGAACCCGTGCTACGGGGACTATCGCACGCCTTTCGACGACGACTGCCTCGCGCCGAACGAGGAGCGTGCCTGGTCGTCGCCGATCTACGTCCGCCCGGGAGTCTCGCCGGGCTGAGCCGCTCGCGCCCTTGCGACTCCTGCCGGCTTGGGGCAAGGTGAGGCCGCCTTCGCCCGCAAGCGAACAGGACGATGGATGGGGAGTCGCAAGGACGGATTCTCGTCGCGGACGACGACGAGGGGATTCGTTTCGGGATTTCGCGTTTTCTCGAGTCGAGGGGGCATCGGGTCGAAGCCACGGACACGTGCAAGGGCGTCCTCGGGCTTCTCTCCCGGAAGATGCCCGACGTGGCGATCCTCGACTACCGGCTTCCGGACGGGAACGCGGTCGACCTGCTTCCGAAAATGCGCGAGATGGCCCCCGACGTCCCCGTCGTCGTTCTCACGGCGCACGGCTCGATCGAGCTCGCCGTGCGCGCGATCAAAGAGGGCGCCGAGAACTTCCTCACCAAGCCGGTCGAGATGTCGGCGCTCGCGGCTCTGGTCGAGCGGCTTCTCGAGCGCAGAAAGGCGCTCCGGCGCGAGGGGATCGCCCGGAAGTCCGAGCCGGATCCGTTTCTCGGGACGAGCCGTGCGATCCGGTATCTCGCCGAACAGGTCCGCCGGGTCCTCGACGTGCCCGTACCCGTTCTGCTTCACGGAGAGACCGGGACCGGCAAAGGGCTCGTCGCCCGCTGGATCCACCGGAACGGGCCACGCGCCGCGGAGCCCTTCGTGGACGTGAACTGTGCGGCGCTGCCCCGCGAGCTGCTCGAATCCGAGCTTTTCGGCTACGAGCGGGGGGCCTTCACGGGAGCCACCGCGCCGAAGCCCGGGCTCCTCGAGGCGGCCGATCGCGGCACCGTGTTTCTCGACGAGATCGGCGACATGGATCTTCAGGTGCAGGCCAAGCTTCTCAAGGTGCTCGAGGAAAAACGGTTTCGACGGCTGGGAGGTGTGGGGGAGAGAGAAGTCGACGTCCGGATCGTGAGCGCCTCCCACCAGGACCTGAGACGCCTCGTGGGGGAGCGCTCGTTCCGCGAGGACCTCTACTACCGGATCGCGACCGTGCCGATCGAGGTTCCGCCGCTGCGGAACCGGAGGGAGGACATTCCGCTCCTGGCTCGGAGCATCCTCGAGGGGGTGGCCGGCGAGCTCGGGCGCGGGGAAGTGACCCTGGGCGAAAGTGCGATCCGGGCGCTTTGCGAGTACGACTGGCCCGGAAACGTGCGGGAGCTTCGCAACGTTCTCGAGCGGGCGCTTCTCCTCCACGAGGTGCGGGTGCTCGAGGCGGAGCACCTCCGGCTCGAGGGGCCCGGAAAAGCGACGGACCGCCCGTCGGGAGAGACGCTCGAGGAAGTCGAAAAGGCGCACATCGCGAGGATCCTCGAGGAAGAGCAGGGACACGTGCCGGCGGCGGCGCGCCGCCTCGGGGTGCCGAAAAGTACGCTCTACCAGAAGATCAAGCGGTTCGGCTTCGCCGCGGGAAAACGGCGGAGAAAAGCCGAATCCCAAGGTGTCTCCTGAATCGCTTCCTCCAGAATCCGAATCCACGGTCTGCTTTCTGGATTTCGGAGCGCAGGGACGGCGACGAAGGACGTTCGGGGTGCGCTCCGCCGCAGTGGCACGCCCGCTGCTACGAACTCGAGCGTGAGCGGAAAACCGGACCCCCGAATTCTTTTTGTTGACGACGAAAAAGCGGCACTCGGGGCCATGGCTTCCTACTTTCGCGCCTTCGGCTTCGAGGTCGAGACCGCGTCGGGCGTTTCCGAGGCTCTCGACCGGATCCGCAAGGCATCCTTCGACGTCGTCGTTTCGGACCTCCGGTTGGGCCCCGAAGAGGAGGAAGGCGGGATCGCGGTTCTGCGCGAAGCGCAGCGGGCCGGCCGGCCGATCCTCGTTCTGCTCACGGCTTACGGGTCGAATTCTCTCCGCTCGCGCGCCCGCGCCGCGGGAATCCACCTGATCGTCGACAAGCCGGTGAGCCTCGAGACGCTTCTTTTCGCCGTTCGGACCCTGCTCGGGACGGGCGTCGGCCGCCCGCCGGGTAGTTCGTGACCGGCTTTCCGGCCATCGAAGCCCTTCAAAGCATCGATTTGGTCCATCCTCCGTCGACGTCGAAGCACGCGCCCGTGATCCAGGACGCGAGTTCCGACGAGAGAAAAACGACGAGGCCGGCCACGTCCTCGGGCTCCCCGATCCTGCCCGCAGGAAAGCTGCGCCGGTTCTGCCAGTATTCCCGCACGAGCTCCTCGGCGGTTTTCCCGCCGGTTTCCACCCCCTGTTCTTCGAGGCGCCGACGCGCGGCGGCTTCCACGGCAGGAGTGCGGACGAGTCCCGGGCAGACGCAGTTGACCAGGATGCCGTCCGCTCCGAACGCGTTGGCGAGCGTCTTGCTCAGGTTGATGAGCCCCGCCTTGGCCACGTTGTAGTGGGGGACGACGACATCGGGCTGGTGGCCGGAAGTGGACGCGATGTGGACGATGCGACCCCAGCGCTGCTTCTGCATGTGCGGGATCGCCGAGCGCGAGCACCACACCGCGCTCATGAGGTTCTGCTCCCAGGCTCGCCTCCAGTCTTCGTCCTCGAGGGCGAGGAATCCCGCCCGGCCCCCGGTGCCGCCTCCGGCGTTGTTCACCAGGATGTCGAGCCTGCCCCATCGCTCGACCGCCCGCCCGACGACCGCCTCGGCGCCCTCGCGCGTGGCCACGTCGGCCGGGACGGCTTCGACCTCGTGGCCTCCTGCGAGGAGCTCCTCCCGCGTGCGCTCGAGCCGCTCCCGTCCGCGGGCGCTCAGGACGACCCGCACGCCTTCCCGGGCGAAGGCCAGCGCGATCGCCCGGCCGATCCCGGCGCTCGACCCCGTGACGACGGCGACCCTTCCCCGGATTCCGAGATCCATGGCGTTCACGCGCTCGCGACGTGGGCCCCGCCGTCTACGTAGAAGGTATGACCCGTGAGGTAACGCGAGTCTTCGCTCGCGAGGAAGACGGCGACGGGCGCGATGTCTTCGAGAGGGTCGCCGAGGCGAGGAATCGGGTGCGAGGCCATCTCGCGGGCGAAGGCTTCCGGATCGCGGGCGGCGAAGTCCTTGCCCCGCTTGCTCGCCGCGGCCGGCGCGATGCAGTTCACCAGGATCCCGTGCCGGCCCCACTCCCGGGCGGCCGTGCGCGTGAGGGCGAGAATCGCCATCTTGGTCGCGTTGTAGGCCGCAAGCCCCGGGTCGCCCCGCTCGGCGGCGAGCGAGACGAAGTTCAGGATCCGGCCGCCGCCGCGCCGCACCATGTGGGGAAGGGCGGCGCACATGGCCCAGAAGGTGCCTTTCGCGCCGGTCGTGAAAACGCGATCGAACTCCTCGTCGGAGATTTCCTCCATGGCCTTGCGCGGGACGTAGCTCTGGGCGTTGTTGACCAGGATGTCGAGCCCACCGAAAAGCCGTACGGCTTCTTCGATCATGCGCTCCACCTGCGCGCGTTCTCCCACGTCCGTCCCGAGCCCCGCGACCCGGGCCCCTCCGGCGCGCAGCTCGCCGAGGACGCGCTCGAGCCTGTGGGCCTTGAGTTCGGCGAGAAGGACGGAGGCTCCTTCCCGGGCGAAGGCACGCGCGATCGCTTCGCCGATGCCCTGCCCGGCGCCGGTCACGATCGCTACTTTCCCCTCGAGTTTTCCCATCGTGACGGCTCCCGTGTCGTTTGCCCCGAGCATCGCCTTTCGTGCTCGAGAAGCCACTTTTTCCGCCAGAGTCCTGCGGCGTACCCGCCGAGGCTTCCGTCCGTGGCGACGACCCTGTGGCAGGGAACGGCGAGGACCAGGGGATTTTTGCGCGCCGCGAGCCCCACGGCTCGGGCCCCGCGCGGGAGGCCGAGTTCTCTTGCGAGCTCGCCGTAGCTCAGAGTGGAGCCTGCCGGAATGGAACGCATGAGGAGCCACGCTTTTCGGAGAAACACCGTGCCTCCCGGATCGAGGGGGAGATGGTCGAAGGCGGCGAGGTCTCCCCGAAAGTAGGCCTCTACGGCCTCCTGCAAACCGAAAGGATCGTTCGCGCACGCTCGGGGCTCGAGGGCCGAGAGCGTGGCTTCTTTCTTCCGGAAAAAGAGCGTCCTCACCCCGCGCTCGGTCCACTCGGCGACGAGGGGACCCAGCGGAGTCGTAAGTTCGGCCGTCCGAGTCGCGGGCACGAAGAGCGTCTCCTCTCTTGTTCCCCGGGGTCCTGGTATATAGGGTCGCGCGCGTGATAACCAGCCCGTCCGAGACTCCGCGCGTGCCGGGACGAGACGTGGAAGGAAACGAAACGCCGTCATCGCTTTCGCTCGTGATCCCCGCGTACAACGAGGCCGGAGCGCTCGCCGCGGGAAAGCTCGCCACCGTGCGCTCCTGGGTTCGGGAGTGGCCGGGGGCTGGCCGAGGTGATCGTGGTCGACGACGGAAGCGAAGATGCGACGGCCGAGCTCGCTCGCCGGGAGGCGGACCGTGTCGTCACGATTCCGCACTCGGGGAAGGCGAGCGCCATCATGACCGGCATCCGGGAGGCTCAGGGGGAGGTGGTGCTGTTCACCGACATGGATCAGGCGACCCCCATTACCGAGGCCCCCAAGCTCCTCCGGGCCATCGCCAGGGGGGCCGACGTGGCCATCGGAAGCCGTGGGCTCGTCCGCCAGGGTGCGCCGCTCGGCCGCTACGTTCTCAGTTGGGGGCAGGTGGCGCTCCGGCGTCTGCTTCTGGGCCTGCGCGTCGCGGATACGCAGTGCGGCTTCAAAGCTTTCCGGCGTGCCGCGGCCCTCGAGGTCCTCTCCCACCTCCGTGTCTACGACCCTCGTCGCCTGGGTCCCATCGCGCGCCCGAGTGTGACGAGCGGTTTCGACATCGAGTTTCTCTTCGTGGCCCGCCTGCTCGGCTACCGGATCGCCGAGGTTCCCGTCGCGTGGAACTACAAGGACACTCGCAGGGTGAGTCTCGTCCGCGACGCGTGGAAAGGTACGGTCGACCTCGTGCGGATTTCCGCCGCGTACCGCGCCGGGAGGTATCCGAAAGCCCGGCGCAGCGAGGTCGTGGGCGGGGAGCCGGCCCGAGTACAGGAGGGGGAGCGTGCTGGCTGAGCGCGGGGCGGTCGAGAAAGGGCACGTGCAGGTGCTCCGCTTCGTTCTTCTCGCGGCTCTGGCGCTGGCAGGGGCACTCGGTTGTGCGGGCGCAGGGAAGTCCTCTCTCACGCCCACCCCCACCCTCGGAGCCGAGCCCACGCGGACACCGACCGGTTCCCCCCTCTCGACGGAAGAGCCGGCCGTGACGGCGACCCCGACCCTCTCGCCTTTTCCGACCCGTACCTCTACCGGGGGACAAGCTCCGACGCCGACCGCTTCTCGCACGGCCAGCCGAACGCCTACCCCCACGAACGTCCCGACCTCCACCCATACTCCATCGCCCACACGTACCCCGACCCGGACGCCGCTTCCCGACCTCCCTACGGCCCCGCCGACGCCGCGCGGCACCTTCGCCGTGCCGGCTTCCGAGTTCCAGGGAGTCCTGCGCGTCATTCCGAACGGTCCCACGGTCGGCGGCGCACCCCGGATGCCGGCTCAGTACCGCGTGCCGGATCCTCCCGAAGTCCGCGTCGAAACGTACGCGAGCGGGCTCGAAGTTCCCTGGTCTCTCGCTTTTTCTCCGGACGGGCGGCTCTTCGTGAGCGAACGTCCCGGACGCATCCGCGTGGTGCGGGACGGCGTCGTCGATCCCGAGCCCTGGCGTGTCTTGCCGGTGCTGGCTCTCGGAGAGGGAGGGCTCATGGGGATCGCGCTCCACCCGGACTTTCCCCGCCAGCCGTGGCTTTACGCCTGCTACACGATCGACGCGGGCGGCTTGCCGCAGAACCGGATCTCGCGAATCCGGGAGGTCGAGGGGCGCGGAGCGGAAGAGGAGATTCTCCTCGACCGGTTCCCCGGAGCCGCGATCCACAACGGCTGCCGCCTCCTTTTCGGTCCCGACGGGCGCCTTTACGCGACGACGGGGGATGCGTCCCAGCGAAGCCTGGCGCAGGACCTGGGGTCGCTGGCCGGAAAGGTCCTGCGCCTCGAGCCCGACGGCTCGATTCCCACGGACAATCCTTTCGGCTCCTCGCCCGTCTTCACGCTGGGCCACCGCAACCCGCAGGGGCTCGCCTTCGATCCCTGGACGGGAAAGCTCTTCTCGACCGAACACGGTCCCTCCGGCGAGCACGGGCTCCGGAACTACGACGAGGTGAACGTCCTCGTCCCGGGGGCGAATTACGGCTGGCCGCTTGCCGTCGGTGCTCCGGGACTTCCCGAGTTTCGCGATCCCCTTCTCGCCTATCCCGACCTGGCCGTGCCGCCCGCCGGAGCTACGTTCTATTCGGGAAGGCTCGTCCCCGAATGGCGGGGCAATTTCTTTTTCACGAGCCTCCGGGGCGTTCACCTCCAGCGGGTCGTTCTCGACCCTTCGCGTACCGAAGTCTGGGCCATCGAGCGGCTTTTCGAGACCGGGACCTTCCAGGGGCGCTTCGGCCGGCTCCGCGACGTCGTGGAAGGACCCGACGGTGCGCTCTACGTCACGACGAGCAATCGCGACGGGCGGGGCCAGCCGGGTCCCGAGGACGATCGCATTTTGCGGCTCGTGCCCCGGGACGCGGGGGCGGCGCGCTCCGGCGGAAGCTGAGCGCCCCCGGACGCGACGGAGCGCGTCCCTCCGGATGGCCGTGTGCGTGCGTGGCACGATGCCCGCCTCCTGGACATCATCGGAGGGCCACGCTCTGTCGTGGCCGTGGTCGGGAACGGAGCCGGCGGTCGTTGCCAAGGTTCGACCGGCACGTGCCCCCGCCGCCCCGGACGCGACGGAGCGCGTCCCTCCGCGTGGCCGTGTGCGTGCGTGGCACGATGCCCGCCTCCTGGACATCATCGGAGGGCCACGCTCTGTCGTGGCCGTGGTCGGGAACGGAGCCGGCGGTCGTTGCCAAGGTTCGACCGGCACGTGCCCCCGCCGCCCCGGACGCGACGGAGGGCGTCCCTCCGCGTGGCCGTGTGCGTGCGTGGCACGATGCCCGCCTCCTGAACGTCATCGGAGGGCCACGCTCTGTCGTGGCCGTGGTCGGGAACGGAACCGGCAGTCGTTGCCAAGGTTCGACCGGCACGTGCCCCCGCCACCCCCGGACGCGACGGAGCGCGTCCCTCCGCGTGGCCCTGTTCGTGCGTGGCGACGATGCCCGCCTCCTGGACGTCATCGGAGGGCCACGCTCTGTCGTGGCCGTGGTCGGGAACGGAACCGGCAGTCGTTGCCAACGTTCGACCGGCACGTGCCCCCGCCGCCCCCGGACGCGACGGAGCGCGTCCCTCCGGGGATGGAATGCGTGCACGCACCGGGTGCGTTCGCCTCCCCCGAGGCGACGGAGCGACGCCGGTTTCTCCCTTCAGGCTACGGCCCCGGCTTCGCGGAGCGAGACAATCTCCTCGGCCGAGAAGCCCCACTCGCGGAGCACCTCTTCGGTGTGCTCGCCGGGATGCGCCGGAGGCCGCTGGATCGCGGGGGGCGTGCGGCTGAAACGCGGCGCCGGTGCGGGCTGGACGATTCCCGCGAACTCCGTGAACGTGCCGCGCGCGGCGTTGTGGGGATGCCGCGGTGCTTCGCGGAGGCTCAGGACGGGAGCGAAGCAGGCATCGCTCCCTTCGAGGATGCGGCACCACTCCTCGCGGGTTTTCGTCCGGAAAACGGCCGCGAACTTCTCTTTCATCTCGGGCCATCGTGTCCGGTCCATCTGATCCGGAAGCTTTTCGCCCTCGAGTCCGGTGAGACGGAGGAGCTCCGAGTAGAACTGCGGCTCGAGGGCCCCCACGGCGACGTACTTCCCGTCGGCGGTCTCGTAGACCTCGTAGAAGGGAGCCCCCGTATCGAGGAGGTTCACCCCGCGCTCGTCCTCCCAGAAGCCGATGGCGAGAAGGCCGTGGATGATCGTCGTAAGAAGTGCCGAGCCGTCCGTCATGGCGGCGTCGACGACCTGCCCCTTCCCCGACTTCTCCCTCTCGTAGAGGGCCGCGACGATCCCGAGGGCAAGCAGCATCCCACCGCCGCCGAAATCTCCGACCAGGTTGAGGGGCGGTACGGGGCGCTCCCCGCGCCGCCCGATCGGGTGCAGGGCGCCCGAGAGCGCGATGTAGTTGATGTCGTGTCCGGCGGCGTGCGCGAGCGGTCCCTCCTGGCCCCAGCCCGTCATCCGTCCGTAGACGAGCCTCGGGTTACGGGCGAGGCACACCTCGGGGCCGAGGCCGAGCCGCTCCATGACTCCAGGGCGAAACCCCTCGACGAGGACGTCGGCTTTTTCCACGAGTCGCAGGACGGTCTCGACACCCCGAGGGTTTTTCAGGTCCACGCCGACGCTTCGGCGCCCCCGCCCCAGCACGTCGGCCGACGGCCGCTCGGGCCAGGGCTGGCGGACCCGCTGGGCCCGGTCGACGCGCACGACTTCCGCGCCGAGATCCGCGAGAACCATGCCGCAAAACGGCCCGGGACCGATGCCCGCGATCTCGACGACACGCGTCCCGACGAGCGGACCGGAAGCAGCCACGGAACTCTCTCCCCGAAGCCGCCCGCTCAGCCCTTCAGTGCCTTCATGATGAGCTGGAGTTCGTCCGTGATGCTCTGCGGTACGATGAAGCCGTCGAGTTTCCGGATTTCTTCGAGGTGGGCTTCC
Source organism: Candidatus Binatia bacterium (assembly GCA_026004195.1). Taxonomy (NCBI): domain Bacteria; phylum Candidatus Binatota; class Binatia (SeqCode); species Binatia bacterium. The sequence goes on along the minus strand of BPIQ01000005.1, from coordinate 62,681 downwards.
ACGTCTTCGGCCGAGATCGGCTTGCCACGCGGGGCCACCCATCCGGGTGTGACGCCGATGAAGATCCGGGCGAAGCGACCGCCGCCGCAGGAAAAGATCTCGTGCGTGAGCTCGCAGCGCTCCGAGCAGAGGTAGACGACGAGCGGTGTGACGGTCTCGGGGGCGACGAGTTCGGCGAGCGGCCCGAGGAGATTTTCCGTCATGCGCGTGCGGGCCGTCGGTGCGATGGCGTTGCACTTGATGTTGTACTTCGCTCCCTCGACGGCGAGCACGTGCATGAGGCCCACGAGCCCCATCTTCGCCGCGCCGTAGTTCGTCTGGCCGAAGTTCCCGAAAATTCCGGCCCCCGAAGACGTGAAGACGATGCGCCCGTAGCCGTGTTCTTTCATGTACCGGAAGGCGGGCTGCGTCACGTAAAAAGCGCCCTTCAGGTGGACGTCGAGGACGGCCTCGAGGTCCTCGGGCGTGAGCTTGGCGAAAGATCGGTCCCGCAGGATGCCGGCGTTGTTGATGACGATGTCCACCCGGCCGAAGTGATCGAGCGCGGTCTGGACGATCCGGGCGCCGCTCTCGGGGGTGGCCACCGAGTCGTAGTTCGCCACGGCCGTGCCCCCCGCCTTGCGGATTTCTTCCACCGTCTGATCGGCCATGCTCGTGCTGGCGCCGGTCCCGTCGACGCTCACGCCGAGGTCGTTCACGACGACCTTGGCTCCGCGCCGGGCGAGCTCGAGAGCGTACGTTTTCCCGAGACCTCCGCCGGCCCCCGTGATCACCGCGACCCTGTCGTCGAACCGAATCTCGCTCATTCCTTCGCCCCCCTTCGGATTGGCTGCGGCAAGCTTGTGCGACCGGCCACCCTGGGTCAAGAGACCGGAAGGGCGCGTGTCAGGATCGCTTGGAAGTCGACGTCGCTCGGCAGGGTTCCGTAGGCCGAACGGCTCTCCCGGCCGAGCCGCGAGACGAGAAACGCGTCGGCGACCTCGCGGGGGGCGTGCTTGCGCAGAAGGCTACCCTGGAGGAGAAGTGCCATCGACTCGACGAGCCGTCGTGCTTCGCGCTCGAGGAGGTCGGGTCTCCCGAGAATGGCTTCGGCAGTTCGCCGCTCCTCGGCGAGGAGCGGCTCCTCCGCGCACGCATCCGCCACTTCGGCGAAAAAGGCCTCGAGCGAACCGGGCTCTTTGGCGATGGCCCGCAGCACGTCGAGGCAGATCACGTTTCCCGAGCCCTCCCAGATGCTGTTGACGGGCGCTTCGCGGTAGAGCCTCGGAAGGATGGACTCCTCGACGTAGCCGTTTCCGCCGAGACACTCCATGGCTTCGTAGATGTGCTCGGGCGCGCGCTTGTTGACCCAGTACTTGCCGACGGCGGTGGCGAGTCGCGCGAAGCCCCGCGCCTCCTGGCTCCCGGGGCTTTCGTCGAAGGCCCGTGCGAGTCTCAGCGCGAGGGCCGTCGCCGCTTCGGCCTCGAGGGCGAGGTCGGCGAGCACGTTCTGCATGAGCGACTTCTCCGAGAGAAGGGCGCCGAAGGCTTTCCGGTGGCGGGCGTGGTGGAGCGCCTGGACGAGCGCTTGCCGCATGAGAGCCGCCCCGGCCACCACGCAGTCGAGCCTCGTGTGCTGCACCATCTCGATGATGGTGCGAACCCCCCGTCCCTCGGGCCCCACCATGTACCCGCACGCTCCGTCGTACTCGATTTCGCTCGAGGCGTTCGAGCGGTTGCCGAGCTTGTCTTTGAGGCGCTGGAGGAAAATCCGGTTCTTTCTTCCGTCCGGGAGCCATCGCGGCACGAGAAAACAGGTGAGCGCGTTCTTCTCTGTGTAGGCCAGGGTGAGGAAGGCGTCGGACATGGGCGCGGAGCAGAACCACTTGTGGCCGCGCAGCTCGTAAGGCTTGCCGGGGCCCGGTGCTTCGAGAGGGCGAGCCTGCGTCGTGTTGGCGCGGACGTCGGATCCTCCCTGTTTTTCCGTCATGGCCATGCCCATGGTGACGCCCCGTTTTTCGTGGGCAGGCAGCGGGCGGGGGTCGTACTCGCGGGAGAGCGCGAGCGGTTCCCAGAAGCTCGCGAGCTCGGGTTCGTGTCGGAGCGAGGGGACGACGGCGTAGGTCATGGTCAGGGGGCAGCACACGCCCGCTTCGACCTGTGCGAGAAGGTACTCGAGCGCGGCGTGGACCACGTGGCCACCGCGTTCCGCCGTCCAGGCGACCGAGGGGACGCCGTGCCGGACGCCGAGCGCCATGAGTTCGTGGTACGCGGGATGGTATTCGACCTCGTCGATCCGAAAGCCGTAGGGGTCGAAGGCGCGGAGTTCGGGCGGATGGCGGTTCGCCTGGAATCCGAGACGGATCGTTTCGGGACGGCCGAGGATTCGGCCGAATTCCCTTACCTCCGGCTCGGCCCACCCGCCACCCTCGCGCGCGAGCGCTTCGCGGAGCGCGAGGTCCGTCTCGAAGAGGTTCAGGTTCTCGAGCGGCGGTGGCTGGTTTTCCACCGTATGCGTGGGAAGCGAGCCGATACGACTTCGCATAGGACCCCCTTTTCTCCCTCCGAGTCTCCCGCGATTTTCTCAGCTCCGCAACTCTCGCAGGCGGGGGTGGGCCCGGACGAACACGATGGCCAGGGCCATGAGAGCCGCGTTCAAGAGGTACGGAGCCCGAGGGGTGAGCGCGTAGAGCGAGGTTCCGAGAAGCGGCCCGAACACGTTTCCGAGGACTCCGATGGCGTTCGTGAGGCCTGCCACGGCACCCTGCTCGTCCGGCTCGACGGCGAGCGAGGCGGCTGCCGCGGTACCCGGGCGGACGAGGCCGAGACCCGTGCCGAGAAAGAGCATGGCCGCGAGATACACGGCAAAATGGCTGCCCCCGATCATCAGGCAGAATGCCACGAAGCAGAGCGGAAGGCCGCCGACGATCATCGTACGCGCGGTGGGGCGCAGCCGCTGCACGAGCACGAGTTGGGAGAAGAGGCTTGCGAGCGCGAGTGCGACGAAACCCGTTCCCGCGTACTGCATCGCCTGCTGGGCGTCGAGGTTCAGGCGGTCCTGGAGGTAGAAGGCGAGCGTGATGGAAGTCGTGGCGTGAACGGCTTGCTGCGAGGCGGCAAGGAGGAGGAAAGGCAGGACGCGGCGGTCCCGGAAGCTGAGACGCTCGGGGCGGGGGTCGTGAAAGTCCCGCGGAGGGTGTTCTTCGGGCAGGAGGAACCAGATCGTGAGGGCGCTCAGCACGGCGAGGGCGGCGGCGAAATAGAGGGGAGCGAGAAGACCGACGGCGGCAAGCAGCGCCCCCGCGCCGGGCCCCACGGTTTGTCCGACGCCGATGGCGGCGTTGATCAGTGCCACGCCCGCGGTCCTTTCGCTGCGACTCGTGCGGTCGGCGACGTACGCCTGCGATGCGGGCCCCGTGCCCGAGCCCACGAGCGCGAAAACGCAGCGCGAGGCGATCATGAGCGGGTAGAGAAGGCTCAAGGGCAAAAGCCGCCAGAGGCCGATCTGGATCATGGTGGCGAGGAGCGTCATGGAAAGGGCGAAGCCGAGGAGCCCCACGAGAATGACGGGTCTCCGCCCCCACCGGTCGCTTTTCCGCCCCCACCAGGGGCTCACGAACACCCAGATGCTCGCGGACGTGGCGAAGATGGTGGAGACCTGGAACGGCGTGAGCCCGATCTCGCGTGCCGCGGGCGGCAGGATGGCAAAGAGCATCGACTGCCCCATGCCGATGCAGACGAGGGAGACGAAGAGGACGGAGAACGCGCGGCGTGTCCCCTCGGCGGTGGCGACTCCGGCGCTTACGGTCAAGGCTCGACCTCGGGGAAGCCGGAGATGGGACCGGAGAATTCGTCGCTCACGTCACGCCGAACCGTAGCAAGGATCCCCGTCTCTCGCACCTCGCTTTGTGCGATCGTGGGAAAACCCCGGACGCGACCGGGTCCGTGTCGTCGATGGAACGCCGCCCGCCACTGTAGACGCGACGGACACGTTCGTACCGCCCCCGCCGGACGCGACGGAGCGCGTCCCTCCGGGGGCGTTCAAGGGCGCTCGCCGGGCTGGGCGTTGAGACTCCAGTCGTAAGGAAGGTACTCGATTGCGGGCTCGCCGGGTATGTCCACGTATCGGCGCAGGAAGGGCAGGAGACCTCCGCTTTTCTCGAAGTCTTCGGCGAACCACCGGAAGATCGAGGAGAGGCGCAGCCGTCCTGGTTCGAGCACATTGCGTTCCGGGTCGAGGAGAAAACTTCGGACCTGATCGTCCAGCTGTTCGTCGAGCCTGGCTCCCTCGTAGGCCTCACGCCGGAGTTTCGGGCAGCTTCGCGAAGCGCAGACCAGCGCGAAATGAACCCTGGGTTCCGAAAAGCGCTTGCGCAAGATCTCGTGTTCGATTTCGTCGAGCGTTCGCTCCTTGCCTGCCACCGGGAATCGCCACCAGGAAAAGAATCTTTTCCGAGCCAGAAAACTCTCGGCCGTCTGCCCGGAGAGAACCCCGCGGACGACGTTGGCGTTGTAGGCGTCGATCCAGAAAGCGATCTGCTCTTTGCGATCGAAGGTCTCGGGATCCGTTCGAGCCAGACGGTCCAGGTAAGCATCGAGCTCTGGCCGTGCTTCGCGCTCGAGCGACCGGTAGGCGACGAGTCCCTCTTCGTCGACGTAGCGGGCGAGAAGGCGGCTCCAGGGTGCATGGAGCGAAGGCGCACGCGGAGGAGCCGCTGCCAGCGGGGAGAAGGCAGCGAGAAGAAGGCAAAGGAATCCGGGACGAAGTTTCGGCACGGCTCTGTGCGTTTCGAACCCCGAACGTGCCGCGCAGGTTCCCGGGCACGAAGCGGGGGGCAAGTCGAAGCTCTCGAAGCCTTGTCGGTTCGGGGCGGAACCGGGGGGAGCGCTTCCGCACGATTGTGCCAGCCGGCGCGCCGGCCTTTTCGTCCGGATTTTCCGCCTGCGCGGGATGGCCCGGCGAACCCGTGGCCTTTCCGCCGCATTCGTGAGAAAGAGACGGCCATGAGGTCCGGACGAATCGTGCGGGAAGCTCGGGAGCACGGCGTCCGCGTTCTGCGTCTCGACTTTCCTCCGGCCAACGCCATCGGCGAGGCTTTGCTCGAGGCGCTCGGGAGCGAGCTCGAGGAGGCGGAGCGGACGCCGGAAGTCCGAGCTCTCGTGCTCACGGGCACGGGGAAGTTTTTCAGCGGCGGATTCGACTTCTCGGCTCCCCCGCGCGACGAAGCTTCCGTTCGCCGGCTCCAGGACGTTTACCGCGACGTCCATGCCCGGCTCCTCGGGTTTCCGAAGCCGACCGTGGGGATGCTCAACGGGCATGCCGTGGCCGGCGGTCTCGTCCTCTTTCTCGCGTGCGACTACCGCCTGGGCGTCGAGGGAGACTACCGCGTGGGGCTCAACGAGGTGGCCGTGGGAGCCGCGTTTCCGCGGGCAGCTTTCGAGATCGTGCGCCTGCGGCTTGCGCACGCGCGTGCCTGCGAGACGATCTTGGGTGCGGCCCTCTATCCCGCTTCGCAGGCGCCGCGCCTCGGGATCGTCGACGAGCTCTTTCCACCCGAGGTCTTCGAGCCGACGGTTCTCCGCCGGGCGTCCCGGCTCGCGGGCTTTCCCCGCGAAGCGTACGCGCATGCCAAACGACTTCTCGTCGGCGACGCTCTCGAACGCATCCGTGCCGAGACGCGCGAAGAAGCCGAGGAGGCGGCCGCTGTCTGGCTCGCCCCCGAAAGCCGCGCGGCACGCGAGGCCCAGCGGAAAAAGCTCGGCATTTCGTGAGATCTTCGCCCCGGCTCGAGCGGCGAATCCGGGCCTCTCACACGTCGGCCGGTGGATGCGGAACGCTCGCTCCCCGCACTTTCCGCGGCGCGGGGCCTGCTGTCATCATAGCCCGGGATCGAGGGCTCCGAGAGCGGCGATTCCCCGGACGGAAGCGATCACACCTTGCCGTTGCGCCGAGGCACGAGTGAAAAGGTCGAAGGCCGGCGGCGTCCTACCGCTCCGGCCGCGGCAAGAAAAACCGCGCCGAAAGGCCCAGGACGAGAGCGCCGAGACCTCCGGCGACGTAAGGCAGGTCGATACCGCGGACGTCCAGCAGGACGCCGCTCGTCGTGTTGGAGAGGATGCCGCCCAGGCTCACGCCCACCGTCGAGAGGAGCGCCTGTCCGCTCGCGCGCAGCTCGGGGGGTGCCACGGCTTCCACGTAAAGCGGTCCTCCGAGAAGAAGTCCCGCTACGACCAGGCCGTGAAAGAGCTGCACGGCGTAGACGAGGGTCCAGCTCTCCGCGAGCCCACAGACGAACCACCGCGCACCGCCGAACGCCACCCCGACGGCGAGGAGTCCGCGCGCCCCGATCCGTTCGAGTCCCAGGCCCGAGAAGAGAACCAGCGGAATCTCCACCAGGAGCATGAGAAGCCAGAGGTCACCGACCGTCGCCATGTCGCCTCCGCGGGAGGTGACGTAGATGGGGAGCAGGACCATGGGACCCTGGAGGCAGAAATAGGCGAGAAGGACGAAGAGAAAGAGCCGGCGCATGGCGGGGTGGCGGAGAAGAAGCCGCCACTCGCCTGGCCGTGCGCGCAGAGAAAGCTCGGGTACCGAAGGAAGCCTGGTTGCAACGAAAGAGGCCACTCCGAGAAGGGCCGCCGCCACCCAGAAGAGAGCCTCGAGGCCCGGTGCGGTAGAGCTTCCCGCGTGTGCAGTCGAGAGGGAAAGACCGGCCGAAAAGCGCGGGAACCCGACGGCGAGGAGGAGAAAGCCGACCGTTCCCCAGACGCGCACGTACCCGAAAGCCCGGGGGCCGCGGCCCGCGAGAAAAGCGAGCGTGAGAGAGTAGGAGAGGGGGACGAGGGAGGCGAAAAACAGGGCGAGCGCTCCGGTGGCAAGGAGGATTTCCCAGAAGCCCCGCGCCAGCGAGAGGATGCCGAGGCACACGGCGGACCCTGCCGCCAGAAGCGCGACGACACCGCGCCGCGCCCCCGTTCGGTCCGCCCAGATACCCCAGAGCGGCTGCGTGGCGATGCCCACCAGAGGCAGCGTGGCGAGAACCAGACCGATTTGGGTGCCGCCGAGCCCCGCGGTTTCGCGTAGGTAGAGGCTGTAGTAAGGGAAAAAGACGCCCATGGCGGCGAAGAGAAAGAACCAGTACGTGGAAAGGTGGACGAGAGCTCTCACCGGGAAATCCAAGACGCCTGCCCTGGGAGGCGAACTCTCTCCGCTCCGTGCGAACGGAAAGGAATGAACCGATGGCAGGACGACTCGAAGGAAAGGTAGCACTGATCACCGGTGCGGCAAACGGAATCGGACGGGCTACGACGCTCAGGTTTCTCGAAGAAGGGGCACGTGTCGTGATGTTCGACCTGAACGCAGCCGCCGCCCAAGAAGTCCTCGGTCGTGCGCGCGAGGCCGGGCACGCAGAGCGGGTGCGGTTTTTGCGGGGAGACGTCGCGGAGGAAGCGGACGTGGAAGGGGCCGTCGAGTTCGCGACGCGCGAGTTCGGGCGGCTCGACTGTGTGTTCAACAACGCCGGGATCGCCGGCGCTTTCGGCCCGATCACGCACATCGAGGTGGAAGACTGGGACGCCACGTTCGCCGTGCTCGTCCGCGGCGTCTTTCTCGGCCTCAAGCACGGTGCTCGCGCGCTCAAGGCACAGGGGCAGGGTGGGTCTCTCATCAACACGGCTTCGGTGGCGGGACTCTCCGGGGGAGACGGACCGCAGGCCTACTCGGCCGCCAAGGCGGCCGTCGTCAACCTGACGCGAGCCGTGGCCGTCGAGCTCGCGCCCCACCGCATCCGCGTGAACGCCATTTGCCCCGGGGGAATTCTCACGCCGCTGATCCACCGCGGAAGTCCCGATGCCGTTCGCGGGCTCCTCGAGAAGCTCCAGCCATGGCCCGAAGCCGGCATGCCCGAGGACATCGCGGCCGTTGCCCTTTTTCTCGCTTCGGACGAATCTCGCTTCGTCACGGGGGCAGCCATCGTGGCCGACGGCGGGCTCACGGCCGCAGGCTCGCGTTCCATCCAGGCTCTGGGGCAGGGAGAAGCCGCCTTCCAGGCCGTCGGCATGGACTTCGGGACGACGGGACGCGAACCGAAGTGGAAAGGCATCGGCGGATAAAAAAAGAGGCGGGCGCGGGCATGCGGCGGCCGGTCCTTTTCACCGAGGAAGGCGAGAACCGCTGTTTCGGGTGCGGCCCGGCGAACCCCGTGGGCCTCAAGCTTTCGTTTTTCGAGACGGCCGAAGGCGTCGAAGCGGAGTACGTGGCGCCCCCCGAACTCGAGGGAGCGCCCGGCGTCGTCCACGGGGGAATCCAGGCCACGCTGCTCGACGAGGTGCTCTGCATGACGGCTTACGCGAAGCTCGGCAAACCGGTTTTGACCGGAGAGCTCACGATCCGTTACCTGGTGCCCACCCCGTCCGGGACGCGGCTTCGGATCCGGGGGCGTGTCGCCGAAGTGCGCGGGAGAAGCGCCCTCCTCGAAGGTTGGATCGAGACGGCCGCCGACGGCGTGGAACGGACACGAGCGAGGGGACGCTTTTTCGCTCAGGAGGGCACGTTCTCCCCGGAGGCGTCGACCGCGCGGCAGGACTGAAGTTTCGGTACGGTCCGGGTGCACCGGAGCGTTTCGTTCATCCCGCTCGCGAGCGCGGCGCATGCGTTGTCGATGGCGCTCCGCAGGGCCTCCTCGCGGTTTTGCGCCTTGACCTTGCGGCACGACTCGCGCCCTCCGAACTCGACGCAAACCTCGCACTCGACGACGGCTACCCGGAGGCTCGAGTACACCACGACGAACGCGATCGGCACGAGGATCGCGAGCGTGAGGAGAACGCTCCGAAGTTGACGTTTTCTCGTCACTGCGGTTCAACTACGCCGATGACGGCGCTAGAGTTTGTCAGGAGACGCGACGTGCGTCGAGGGGTCGGGGGGCTCGGGTTCCGCTCGGCTTGCCTTCCGGGGAGGACCCGCGGGTTCGGGTGCTTCTTTTCTTTTCTGCGCGGCGGGGGACGCCGCATCGCTCTTTGCCTGCTGGCCGGCTTTTCTCTTTTCGCCCTCGGGCTTTTCTGCACCCGCCCGGCGTACGCTGCGGAAAAGCCGCCCCACGTTTTTATCTTCCTTGTCGACGCCCTGCGGCCCGACCACCTGGGAGCTTATGGCTATCCCCGGAAGACCTCGGAAAACCTCGACGCCCTCGCGCAGGAAAGCCTCGTTTTCACCGACGTCCGTTCGGTTTCGAGCTGGACGCTTCCCGCCGTGGGGACGCTCTTTACGAGCCAGTACCCCACGGCCCACGGCCTGCGGGCGAACAACGGCCAGCGGTGGGTGCGGAGCCTCCGAGCTGGTGCCGTCACGCTGGCCGAGCTTTTCCTCGCGGCCGACTACTACACGATTTCCATCAGCGCCAACGACTGGCTCAAGCTCGAACAGAAAACGCGGCTCGAACGCGGGTTCGTCGTCTACGAGGTCCTGGGGCCCGTGACGGCCGAGCGGCTCAACGAGCGGGCGCGAGCGCAAATCGAAAAGCAGCAGGCCGGTCCCGGCACGCGCGACCGCCCTCTTTTCGTCTACCTCCACTACATGGAAACGCACCTTCCCTGGTACGCGCCCCGGGTCGACCCGGCGGTGCTCGGGCCGCTCGACTTCGTACCGGATCGCCCCTTTACCGAAAAAGAGGCCGAAGCGCGCAAGAACTGGCTCGAGCCCGCGCCGTTTCGCGAGGAGAGGTGGAAGCAGGCCCGCCACTTGCGGGACTTCGTCCACGCGTACGACGAAACCATCTACGCGTGGGATCGGGCGTTCGGCGCGTTTCTCGGCTGGCTCCGGGAAAAGGGACTCTACGAGAACGCCGTCGTCACCGTCGTCGCCGATCACGGCGAAGAGCTCTGGGATCACGGCACCTTCGGCCACGGCTTCTCGCTTTTCGAGGAAGCCGTCCGGGTCCCGTGGATCGTGCGCTACCCCCGGGGTCGCCCCAGGGGTCGGATCGGTGGTCCGGCGAGTCTCCTCGATTTCGCTCCGACCATCCTCCGGGCCGCGGGGCTTCCCGTTCCGCCCGCCATGAAGGGGGTCGACGCGAGCAAGGGGGTTCCCTCGCGAGATCTTTTTGCGGAGGTGGATGCTTGCCGGGGAGACTGGGGCTCGTGCCGGCAAAGGGCAGGGTGGCGGGGACAGAAAAAGATCCTGGACCAGGCGGGCCGGGTCGTAAGCTTCGACCTGGAGAAAGATCCCGGCGAGAAGAACCCGCTGCCTCCGTTCCCCGAGCTCGAGGCGGCGCTGCTCCGCTGGGAAAAAGAGCAGGTGGCGATCGCCCGGGAGCTCGGCGAATCGGTCACGGGGCAGATCGACCCCTCGATCCACGAACGGTTACGGATGCTCGGTTACGAGTGACGCCTTCCGGGGGGCGAAAGCCTCTTCGGCTGTGACGAGGGGAGGGCCGCACCGCTCGGAGCGGAACGTGCTCGCAAGGGTCTCGCAGAGGACGGGTCCTCCCGGGGTGCAGAGGAATTCCACGACGAGCCGTGGCTCGGGCCGGGAAAGGTCCGCGTTCTCCGGCGTGATTCTCTGCACCGCGGCCCAGACGGCGGCGTGACGCTCCCCGGGATGCCCGCGGCAGAACCGGCGCGCGACTCTCTGGAGGATGCTCTTTTTGAAATCTTGCCGGTACTCCGCGGGAACGCGGAGCCAGCGGACGTCGTGAAGGTGCGCCTGGAGGAGAGCGCCCCTGAGACCACCGGGGAAGACGTCCTCCGGGATGCGGCGCAAGCGCCGGCCGTCGAAGCTCCACACGACGTTTCGCCCGTAGAAATTCTTTTTGTCGATCCAGTTGAAGAGCTGGTAGTCCTGGGCGAATCCCAGCACCCAGAGGGTCACCACGGCCTCGTGCGCGAAGACGTTCACGGGCTCGAGCCGGCGGGTCATGGCGACCGAAAGGAGGGCGAGAAAGCCGAGCGCCACCCCGGTCGTCGGAAGGAGCCGCGCCGGCGGTCTCCCGGGAGCGACCTTTCGTCCGAAGAACCCCGCGATCTCCTCGCGAAAGAAGAGGAGAGCCGTGGCGAGGCAGGCCAGGTTGGCAAAGGGGATCCGCAAGGCGAAGACGATCCCGAGGTGAAATGCAGCTTGCAAGAAGAGCCCGAGCCACTTGAGGCCGGAGCCTCGGGGCAGGAGAAGGAGAATCGGGATCGCGACCTCGCTCCAGAGTGCTGCGTGTGTCAGCGGTTCGAGGAGGCGGAGGTGCTCGGGCGTCCAGAAGTCCGGGAACCGGGCGATCGGAAGCCGGAAGATCGCGTAGAGAGCGAAACCTTCTTGCCAGAACGGGCTTTCGAGCTTCCAGAGCCCCGCGACCAGGTAGAGGAGGCACACGTTGGCGAGAAAACACCGGAGGACTCCTCCCGGGACCGTAGCCTCGACGGCGGAGGTCCACGATGCTCGGCCTTGCCGCAGCCAGTGCGATACCCCGAACGCGCGTCCCACCGGGAGGAGGGCGAGCCAGAAGAAGAGGAGGTGCATGAGCGCGTCGTCGACGTACATCACGGGGAAGTGCCAGCGGTACTCGGAGACCGCGACGGCGAAGGCGAGAAAGGCGCAGGCTCTCGCGTGCCAGCCGAGCGCGAGAAGGAACGAAGCTACGGCTCCGAGGGCCAGCGCCGCGACGAACAAGGAGTCCGGCAGGAACGAGTGGAAAAGCGAGAGCCGCGTGAACGGATACATGCGCTCGAGAAGGCGGTGGTCGAGAAAGCCGTCCGAGGCGCCGAAGGAAGGGAATTCCGAGAGAAGGCGCAGGAAGTACGCGACGCCGAGGACCCCCGACGCGATTCGGAAGAGCTCGAGGGGGAGTGCCGGGACGGGGCGTTCGAGCCGATCGCGCAGCCGCGCGAGAAGGGATTGCGCCTCTTCTCGGTCCCGCAGGGGGCGCGACAAGCTCAGAGGAGGCCGAGTTCGAGTTTGGCGGCTTCGGACATCATGTCCTGACTCCAGGGCGGATCGAACACGAGCTCGACCTCGGCTTCCTTCACGCCCGGGATCGCTTCGATACGGCGCTTCGCGTCCGCCGCGATGAATTCCCCCATCCCGCAGCCGGGCGCGGTGAGCGTCATTTTCACGTAGACCTTCGTGCCGCCTTCCGGATGGGGTTCCGTGCGGAGCTCGTAGACGAGACCCAGCTCGACGATGTTCACGGGGATTTCCGGATCGTACACGTTGCGGAGGGCGTCCCAGATCTGCTTTTCGTCCACCGGGCCGGCAGGCTCGGCGGCGCCTTCGGTCTTCGTGGGGGTCGGCGTTTTGCCGAGAGCGTCCGCGTCCTTTCCGCCGATCCGGTAGAGACCACCCATCGTGGGGACCTGTACGGTGAAGCTGTCCCCGAGGGACTGCATGATGACCACCTCGGTCCCGGCAGGCAGGACCACGGGGTCACCATAGGGAATCACGACGGCTTCGCAATCCCGCTGGAGCACGACTTCCTCGTAGCGCATGACTCTCGCTCCTCTCGAAAACGTCTACCAGAGGTCGGCGTGTGGGTAAACGGCACGTGCCCCGTCCGGCACGGAGGGACGCGCTCCGATCGTGGCCCTCCCATCGCATGTTCGAAACGCCGCGCCGAATGCGGCCGCCGGCCGGAGGGACGCGCTCCGTCGCGTCCGGGGGGGTGGGGTGGGGCACGAGGGTCGGATCCACGGTGCCCACGAGGCTACGACGTCCCCGTCGGCCTCCGGGTGTGGTGCGAACACGCGATCAGGAAAAATCGAAAAGGACCTTGACCGCCCCCGAACTCCCCTGGTCGTGTGTCGCGAGAAACGCCTCCCTGTAGTCTTCGAGCCGGTAGCGGTGGGTGATGATCGGCGTCACGTCGATCTTCCCTTCGCGGACGAGGTCGAAGTAGTGGAGCATCGCGTGCTGTCTTTTCCCGCCCCACTCCTCGACGCCGAAGGCGTTCGACCCGACCAGGTTGATTTCCTTGAAGTAATGCGGCGACCACTCGAAACGGGCGGGCGTGTCGAACCCGATGACCACGACGGTCGATCGCGGCCCGGCGATCCGGATCGACACCTCGATGCTCTCCGCGGTACCCACGGTGTTGTAGACCACGCGTACGCCCCGCACGCCGTGGAGCATCGGAAGCCCGGGCACCCCCTCGACCGGCGGGAGCACTTCCGCCGCTCCCGTGATTTCCCGGAAACGCTCGACGATGTTCTCGAGAGGGCGCCAGGGAATCGTGTCTTCCGCCCCGAGCTGCCGTGCGAGCCTGGCCTGGTGCTCGAAGCGCGTGATGGCGTAGATCCTCGTGTCGGGGAAAAGCTTGCGGAGGATTTCGATCGCGCAGAGCCCGAGCGTGCCGCACCCGTACACCACGACGATGTCCCCCGGCCGGGGCTGGTGGCGGACCACGGCGTGGAAGCTCACGGAAAAGGGGTCCGCGAGCACCGCTGCGTCGTCGCTCACCTCGTCCGGCACGGGGATGGCCATGGACTCGTGAGCCGGGAGCAAGGGGGCGAAGCCCCCGGGGATGTCCCGGCAGGTGCCCGTATGGATTCCCGGGGCGATACGGCCACGCTTGAAATTGACGCAGAGCGAGTACTGTCCCTCCTCGCACGCCTCGCAGACCGGTTGGATCCCCCGTGGCGCGCAGGAAAGCCAGGGGTTCAGCACGACCCGCTGTCCCGGCCGGAGCCCGCGCACCTCGGGTCCGACCTCGGCGATCGTGCCCACCACCTCGTGGCCGAGCACCTGAGGAAAAGACGAAAGCGTAGCGAGCGGGCTGTCGATGTTCTCGAAGTCCAGGAACACCTGCTTGTAGTCGCTCCCGCAGATCCCGCAGAACTTGGTTCGGATGAGGACCCAGTCGGGGAAGGGAACTCGCGGCTCCGGCAAGTCGACGAGGCGGATGAGGGAGTGCGCGCCGAGGTACGCCTCCTTGTTCTCCCGCGCTTCCTGGATGAGATGGACGACTTCGTTCACGTCGACGTCGTAGAGGAGAGCTTTCATCTGATTAACGACTCCCGAGAAGAAAAATGCGCACCCCGTCTACGACACGTGGAACGGAAATTCCAGAGCCTGGCCGTCATCCGAAGAGTTCTCCGACGCCCCTCCGCCCGTAACAGCGGTCGCACAGAAGAAGTGCCCAGAACCGGGTTCGCATGAAACGTTCGACCGCGTCCATCCGAACGTGCTCCTCGCACCACCATCTCTGGTTGCCCCGCGGGGAACCGGCACCGCACCCGCAGGGACGCAGCGTTTTTCGCGGCACGAAGCGGCAGCCGTTCTTGTGGAGGGTGACGGTGCGATTCGGGCGACTCGCGCTGTAGAGGGCCATCGAAGGGTTTCCGTACACCCCTGCCCCCTCCCCTGGCAAAGCGCGGCTCGGGGCCCGGGCCTCAGGCGGTGGCGTTCGCGGCTCGTGTCCCGCTCGGGCCCGCGACGATGATGCCTTCGGGGTGCGCTTTTTCGGGCGGCTCGATCCCGAGGCGTCTTCGGACCTCTTCGAGGGGCAGCGGCAGGAGGTCTTCGTAACGCGCGACCGAGAGAAGCCGGGCGCGCTTTCCCCTGAGCCAGGCACGGAACAGGTAGCGCTGCCAGCGGAACCATCCGCTCTTGGGCCCGATGACCGCTGCCGTGAGCACGATGAGCCCGATGCCGAGGTTGGGGACCTGCGCGAAGCTGAAGGCCAGGTTCGCGGCTTCGCCCGCTTCGTCCATCCCGTATCCGGTGAGCACGTGCCAGAGGTCGTGGGCGTCGCGCAGCCTCGCGCCGAAGTAAGCCCGGTCGGGGTCGTCTTCGGCCGGGTCGTGCCAGGTGCGCGCACGCAAGTCGGCCTCGACGAGCTCCTCGGCCGAGAGGTTGCAGCGATCCATGAAGTCGGCGTAAGCGCGCCCGAAGGACCCGGGCGGGAGCTTCCTCAGAGCTTCTCGGTTCGAAAGGGCCTCGAGCAGGGAGGGCCGTTCGCGGAGTAGCTTCTGTCCCTCGGGATGGGAGGCGAAGCGGCGGAAAGCCCGTTCGGAGCCGGGGCCCGAAAGGGCGCGCACGATTTCGAAGACCTGCTCG
Source organism: Candidatus Binatia bacterium (assembly GCA_026004195.1). Classification (NCBI taxonomy): domain Bacteria; phylum Candidatus Binatota; class Binatia (SeqCode); species Binatia bacterium. The sequence goes on along the minus strand of BPIQ01000005.1, from coordinate 47,671 downwards.
GTTCTTTTGGGGTCGGCAACGAGAATCCCGAGCGCCTTCCACGCGCGGCGCCACTCGAGGCGCCTTTTTTTCGCTCCGCGTCTCGGTTCGGCCACGAAAAAAAGTTTCCCACCGCGGCCGCGAACGGTCAACCGTAGCTTCCGAGGTCTCCGCTCCCCGGTAGACCGTGGCGCGGCCGGTCGGAACCCCCCCGCCCCCACGCCTGCCCGCTCGTGCAGGACGGCCGCGGGGCGGAATCAGGAAGCCGCGGGAGCGTCTCGCACTTCCCGGAGAAGCTGCCTGGCTTCGAGGGCCAGCGTTTCGACCGCCGCTCGCAGCGCGGCCGTGTCCGTGCTGCGTCCCATGACACCCTTCTCGAACCGGGCGAGGACGCCTTCCACGATCACGGCGAGCCGCCAGGACTGGAAGGCCCGGTAGTATCCGATGCGCGAGACGTCCCGTCCCGTCTTCTGCGCGTAGAGACGCAGGATCTCCTCGCGCGAGGGAAATCCCCCCGCGGCTGCCGGTCTCGAACTTCCGAGCACGGTTTCGCCGGGAGCGGTCCAGTCGTTCAGCAGGTAGCCCAGGTCGGCCAGCGGGTCGCCGAGGGTGCAGAGCTCCCAGTCCAGGACCGCGGCGATCGTTCCGTCCGGTCGCACCAACATGTTCCCGATGCGGTAGTCCCCGTGGACGACGCAAGCTCCCACCTGCGGCGGAATGCGGCGCTCGAGCTCGCGATGAACTTCCTCCATGAGGGGAAGTTCCCGCGTCTTCGATTTCTCCCACTGGGTCCGCCACCGCCGGAGCTGCCGCTCGATGTAGGCTTCTTTCTTCCCGAGGTCCCCGAGTCCGACCTCTTCCGGCACGAGGGCGTGGAGAGCGGCGAGCACCTCGACGACTTCTTCGCCGAGCTTCCGCCTGGCGCTTTCCTCGAGATAGGCGCGGGTGCGCTCGGCGCTCTCGAGAACCTCGCCGGGGACGTACTCCATGACGTAGAAGGGCGCTCCGGTGACCTCGGGATCGGTACAGAGGCCGAGCGGCCGGGGGACGGGTACCCGCGTGGCGGCCAGCGCCGAGATGATCTTGTGCTCGCGCGCCATGTCGTGGGCGGTCGCCAGAATGGCGCCGAGCGGCGGCCGCCGCAGCACCGTTTTGCGGCCTTCCCGATCCGTGACGATGTAGGTCAGGTTCGAGTTTCCGCCGGGGACCAGAGCGAAGGACAGCGGTGGGGCCGTGTCGGGAACGAAGGCGAGGTACCAGGTCGTCACACGCTCCGCGTCGATGCCCGCGGGCGGGCTTTCCGGCGCCGTTTTCACCGTGCGAGCTCATGGCCCAAAGCCCGCGGGGGGTCAACCCTCGGCCCGACGAGCCTCTCGTGGCGGCCGGCGCGACGCGCTCGGTCGGGTCGCCGTTGACTTCGTCTCGGGGCTTTCGTTGAATGCCGCGCGCCCGTCCGCGCGGAGCGGCTACCGTGTCCGGGCCGACGAGGCGGGCAGAAAAAGCCCAGAAGGAAGGCAAGACCGGAACTTGCGAATGGCGAAAGGGAAACACGGAGGGGGGAGAGAAGCAGGGGCGGACGACCGCTCGAACACGAGCGGAAGCGGAACGCTGGGCGGAGTCGAAAAAAGGAGGGGGAGATGGACCTTGGTCTGAGAAACGCGACCGCAGTCGTGACGGGAGGCAGCAGCGGTATGGGACGCGCCGCTGCCGAGTGCTTCGCCGAAGATGGAGCCCGAGTGGCCGTCTTCGGCCGCACGCGCGCTCGGCTCGACGAAACGGTCGAAGCTCTGCGACGCCTGGGGAGCCCCGACGCGGTGGGCGTGGTCGTGGACGTTTGCCGCACCGAAGAGGTCGAGCGCGCGTTCGAGGAGATCGGGCGGCGGTGGGGAAGCCTCAACATCCTGGTCAACGCGGTGGGGCCCTCGGAACAGGGCGGGATCGAGGAGCTCACGGACGAGGACTGGTACCGAGCCTTCGACCAGGGGGTTCTCTCGGCTGTCCGCTGCGTGCGAGCCGCTCTCCCGCTCCTGCGTCGCGCCGAGTGGGCGAGGATCGTGAACGTATCCGCGCACTCGACCAAGAGGCAGGCCCCCAACCTGATCGCTTACACGGCCGCCAAATCGGCGATGACCAGCGTGAGCAAAAACTTGGCCCGGGGGCTCGCCAAGGACGGCATCCTCGTGAACACCGTCTCGCCCGGCACGTTCCTTTCGGAAAGTCTCCGCCGTTACCTGGAATCGATGGCCGACTCTCGCGGCATCGACCCGAACGATCCGGTCGATGCCATGCGCGTCATCGACGAGGACTACGGAGAGCCCTGCGACCTCTACCGCGCGGGCCTCCCGAGCGAGATCGGTCCCGTCATCGCTTTTCTGGCTTCCCGCCGGAACAGCTACACGACCGGCGCGAACGTGAACGTCGACGGAGGCTCGGACTTCAGCTGACCGCGGGCTGCGTGGCCGGCTCGAGGATGTCGCGAATCTGCTCGTAGGTTCGGCGGAGGAGCGACTCGACGGCCCGCCGGTCTTCTTCCTCGTCCCGTGCCGGCGGCGGATCGATGGGGGGGCAGAACGTCACCTCGATTTCGCGGCCCGGTTGCATTCTCCACCACGGTAGCTTGGCCAGTACCGCGTAACTCCCCGCGATCGCGGCGGGAAGAATCGGAAGGCGGGTGTCGACCGAAAAGTGGAAAGCTCCTTTCTTGAAGGGCTGCAGCCGGCCGGTTTTGCTCCTCGTTCCCTCCACGAAGAAAACGACCTGCCCCGGTATCTTTCTCACGGCCTCGCGTGCCAGCCGGCCGAGTGCCTTGGCTCGGTTGGCGCGGTCGATCACGATCTGTCCGGCCGGACGCAGAGCCCACCCGATGATGGGCCAGCGCAAAAGCTCGCGTTTCGCCACGAAGCGGAAGGGCGGTGGGATGACTCGGACGAGAGCGAGGACGTCGAAAAGACTCGCGTGGTTGGCACAGACGACGTGCGAGACGGTCCAGTCGACGGGCTTGAGCTCGCGGACACGAACCCGGATGCCGCCGAGCGCAAGAAGGACGCCGGACCAGAGTTTCTGCGCCACGGTGCCGGCGAGGCGGGCGTTCCACTCGAGGATCCTGTCCAGGATGTCTTTTCTCCCGAAGAGCGACCGGACGAGGCCGTAGGCGTAGGTCGAGTAGATCGTCGCCAGGAGGGGGAGGCCGAGCAGAGCGGTCCAGAGGCCGGCCAGGGCGATCCGTACGACGTTGAGGAGGGCTGTCATCGATCCTTCCCTGCCGTCGTTCCGGCACGCCTGTCAAGAGAGCCCTGGCGCGGTGCGTTGAACGAAGGAGACCGTCCTGCTACAAAATCGGCCCCCGATGGGACGGCACCACCGCAAGACGGAGATCCACCGGCGGCGAAAGCGTCGCGAAAAGCTCGCCAAGCTTCGAAAGCGATTCGCCGCCGCCAAGACCGACGCCGAGCGGGCCAAGATCCTCGAGAAAGTAAAGAGGATCACGCTGTCCATTCACCCCGAGCGGTACCTGCAAGCGGGCGGAGAGACGGAGCGCGCGAACGCCTAGGCGGACGTGGGTGGGGTCCGCTGCCCGAGGCGCTCGGGGGTCAACGAACGGTGCTTGACGAGCGTCGTGAGCAGCATCTGGTTCGGCACGAGCAGGACGCTCCCGTCTTCTTGACGAACGAGCGTGCAGCGGAGCTCGAGGTCGAGAACCTCGCCTGTTTGCCCGCCGATTTCGATCCGGTCCCCCGGCTGTAGCTTGCCGTCGAGGACGAGGAGAAGGCCGGCGAGCACGTTCTGGATGACGTGCTGGCCGGCGAAAGCGGCCACGAGTGTCGCGAACCCCATCGTGCCGAGGATCGTCTTCGCTGCCCCTTCGAGGCCGGCCAGGTGGGTGAAAAGGAGCAGCAAGGCCGCGAGGGTCCCCCAACCGTAGACGGTCGCCACGAGCGTCGACCCCGCCCGCGCGAAGCCCAGCGTTCCGAGCCAGTCGTGGAGCCGCCTCCGGAGGACCTCGGGTGGGAGGATTCGCCGGAGAGCCAGGAGGGCGGAGGCGAGAAAAAGAGCCGAGGCGTGTTCCCGTAGCCAGGCGAGGATCGCTTCCATCGCTGCTCGGTGGCCAGCTCAGGCTAGACGAGGTTCGCGGCGATGTCGACCGCCCCGGTGCTACTGGCCGACGAAGGGGACGTGCGTGATCTGCACGGAGAGTCCGGTCTTCACGCGCACCCCGGAAATGAGTGCTCCTTCGACCTGGGAACCCCGGCGTGCGACGATCGGGCTGCGCAGCGAGAGTATCGTCCCCTCGAAGCGCGTCGACCGGCCGAGGCGGGAAGCGCGGTTGCTTTCCCCGGTGACGACGAAGAGAACCCTGTCCGCGCCGAAGCCACTGTTTTCGTCCGTGACGATCCTGCCCGATCGCTTTACGACGAAAGGTTCGTCGACGAGAACGACGACTTCCGAGAAGGGCGACGTGCCCTTGAGCACCAGAGTCGCGTTCGGCCCGACGAGGAGGGAAGTCATGTGGACGACCGTCCGTCCTTCGGGCAAAGCGCCGGTGGACGGGATCGTGACCGTCGTGTTCTTTTTCACTCGCACCTCGCCCAGATCGAATCCCGGAGTTACCGGAAGCGAGGCGAGCAGCGGTTCTGCGGCGGTCACGTGCCCCGCGGCGAGTTCACAGAATTCGACTCCGTCGTTGAACCCCGTGTCGTCGCAGGGGCCTTGGACGACTATCCCCGGCTGCTGCGGGACGGGAACGTTGTCGACACAGTCGACACCCCGGAGGTTGCCACCGCCTCCGAAAAGTCCACCCTGGACCGTGACGCCACGCAGGAGCCGGACCGCGGTTCCGGTGCTCGCGTATCCGGTCAGGTCCCCTCCGATCGTGGCCTCCCGGCCCGCGAAAACGGAGCCGGCGCAGACGTGTCCGGTCGTCGTGAGCCGCAAAGCCCGGTACGGAACGGGCTGGCGGAGCCTGAGCGGCGTGGGCGACGCACTCGCGTCCGCAGCGAACGCCAGGACCGCGAATCGACCGCCCGCTCCCAGGATCCAGCAACTCGGGTCTTCGGGGATGCACGGCGTCGGGGTGACCGTCGGGGTGCCCGTGATCGTGGGCGTCTGCGTGGGGGTACCGGTTTCGGTAGGTGTTCCCGTGATCGTCGGGGTTGCCGTCACGGTCGGTGTGTCGGTGATCGTCGGGGTCGGTGTGACGGTCGGCGTGTCCGTGATCGTGGGTGTTTGCGTCACGGTCGGCGTCTCGGTGGGGGAGTGAGTCGGCGTGAAGGAAGGTGTCGACGTGGGGGTGGCCGTCTCGGTCGCGGTGGGCGTGAAGGTCCCCGTGGCAGTCGGCGTTCCCGTCTCGGTCGGGGTCGGTGTGACGGTCGGCGTGTCCGTGATCGTGGGCGTTTGTGTCACGGTCGGCGTCTCGGTGGGAGTGTGAGTCGTTGTCGAGGTCGGTGTCACGGTCGGTGTCGCGGTGATCGTCGGGGTGTCGGTCACGGTAAAAGTCGGTGTGACCGTGGGCGTCTCGGTGACCGTCGGCGTCGAAGTGAAGCTCGCGGTGGGTGTGAACGTCGGGGTCTCCGTGGGAGTCGCCGTCGCGGTGGATGTGCGGAGTCTCCGTGGGTGTGTCCGTGACGGTGGGCGTGTTGGTCGGTGTCGGTGTCTCCGTGGGTGTCCCCGTCTCGGTCGGGGTTCCGGTGATGGTGGGAGTGGGGGTCACCGTGGGTGTGGGTGTTTCGGTCGCCGTGTGCGTCGGAGTGTGCGTAGGCCGCGTCGAGACGGCCCCGGCCCAGACGAGAGCGTTCTCCGTGAGCGTGAGGGCTTCGGGCTCGAGCGAGAAGTGCCGGTCGGGATCGAGTCCCATGTAGACCAGGCGCCCCCCGTTGAAGCTTCCGGCGACGAGGACCGGCCGGTTCGCCACTTGCGGGTCGGTGCCTCGGGCGAGGAGCGAGAGCCCCGTCGACGGAGCAGGGTCGAACGCCGAGTGCACGGAGTGCTGCCAGCCGCTCAATCCCGTGTCGGTGAGCCCGGCCATGACGGGGTGGGACGGGTCGAGGATCTGCACCGAATTGCCTGCGAGGTCCTGGCTTCCCGTGTGTCCGAGCGAGGAGGCGAGAGGAACCCACGCCCAGGCGTTGGCCGCGCTCGTTTCGCGAAAGACGACAAGACCCCGCGGGAGCGCCACGAAAGCTTCGATTTTCGCCTTGTTGGCAAGAAGCGCGTCCACGCTCGCGTCCGTTCCGAGCGAACCCACGAGCAGGACGTCGAAGCCCGAAAGGTCCGTCGTGGCGAGATCGGAGGGGGCGATCGTCGTGAAAGAGATTCCGAGGGTCTGGAGCAGCGTCGTCGTCTGCCGGCTCGACGGCCCGCCCAGGTCGGTGTTGACGACCGCGACCTGAAGGTCGGCCTGCCCGTCCGCGGCGAGAACCGCGACCAGGAAGACGGCCACCGCACTCGCCCGCAAGGCGCGGCCCACGATCCCTTTTGCCCTCACGCGTTCCCCCCGGGGATCCGACCAAAAGCATCGGCCCCCCGAGAGCGCGATGTCAAGCGAATTTTATTTTTGCGCCGTCGAGCTTTCCCGGCTCACCTCCCGGAGAATCGGGACTTTTTCCGTGATCTTCTGGAGGGCCTTTTCCCGGTCGATGCCGGCGAAATCGAGAATTTCCTTGAGAAGGGGAAGCGCCGCACCGGAGCGCAAGAAGGCGGCGAGAACACCGCCGACCCCGCTCGTGTCCGCCGCGCCATCCGCGCCGAGACCGCTCACGCTGAGAACCCGGATGCTCTCGATCTGTTTCGCCGGGGCCATGAGTTCCGAGGCGATTTCCGGGGCTCTTTCGATGAGCGCCTGCGCGATGTCGCGTACGATGAATTTCTCTCCCAGGATGTTTTCCGCCTCGCGCAGCTTCGAGACGGCGTAAGCCTCGGCTTCCCCCTCGGCTCTGCGGGCCGCGGCGAGCCGTTCGCGGGCTTTGGCGCGCCTCTCGGCCACTTCCAGTTCGCGCAGCGCGTCGATGAGAGCGATCTCCCGCGCCCGTTCCGCTTCGGCCTTCTGCACGACCGTGAGCACGGCCTGCGCTGCCTGCTCCCGGGCCGCTTCGCTCTCGAGGCGGTTTTTCTCCTCGCGAAGCCGTTCGATTTCCTTCAGGAGCACGGCGATGTCCCGCGCCCGCTTGGCTTCCTCGATGGCGCGTTCCTTCTCGATTTCCGCCCGCTCGCGCTCCTCGGCGACTCGGATCAGGTAGGCTTCGCGTTTGACTTCCGCCTCCCGGACCGCCCTCTCCCGCTCGATCTGGGCCTCCTCCACCGCCCGTTCCTTGGCGATCTCGGCCTCCCGCGTCCGTTGCTCGGACTGGAAGCGGAAGAGCTCGGTTTCGGCTTCCTGCTGGATGCGGTACGTCTCGATCTGGCGCTTCTGGTCGGCTTCGGCGAACTCCCGGTCCTGGTCGAGGGCGAGCTTGAGCTTGACCGCTTCCACGTCCTTGCGTCGGATCGCGACTTCCGTGTTGCGTTCGATCTCGTTCCGCTCCCGTTGCCGCTCGGAGGTCTGGAGCGTGATCTGCTTGAGTCCCTCGGCGTCGAAGATGTTCGAGGGATCGAGGTACTCCTTGCTCGTCTGGTCGAGGTGGAAGACCGAGACGTCCTCGAGGGTGAGGCCGTTGTAGGCCAGAGGTTCGAGGAGCACCTCCTTGACGGCGAGTGCGAACTTCCGGCGGTTCTCGTGGAGCTCGACCAGCTCGGTGGCCGCCGCGACCGAACGCAGCGCGGCCACGAGCTTCTCTTCCACGAGTGCCCGGATACCGTCGGCGCTGAAAGACTTTTCTCCGAGCGTCCGCGAAGCCGCTTCGATGCTTTTCGCGTCGGGGTTGATCTTGATGTAGAACTCCGCGCCGATGTCCACGCGGTAGCGGTCCTTCGTGATGAACGCTTCCTTGTTGGCTTTGACGACCTCGAGCTTGAACGTCTCGAGCGAGATCCACTGGATGCTGTGGACGACCGGAAGGACGATCGCCCCGCCGTCGACCACCACCTTTTTCCCGCCGAGCCCGGTTCGGATGAAGGCCGCATTCGGCGGAGCCTTCACGTAGAGGCGGACGAAGACCGCCACCCCGACCAGGGCGGCGACGAGAACGAGAACGACCAGGGTCCACACGAGCGCCATGGACGCCTCCTATTCGACGCGAATCGAGGGATTTTCCACGCCGTAGAGGTAGAGGAGGTTCGCGACCTTGTCCCGGTAACGCTGGGCGTCACCCCCGCGGAAGGTGAACACGTTGTCGCGGAAGGAGACGACCTGTTCGTAGATCTCCTTGAAGTCGGGCGGCACGTTGAGGGGGTACTGCTGGCAGAGGTCCTCCCAGACGGCCTTGAGCCACTTCTTGTCGACGTTTTCCACGACGAGACGGCTTCCGCCCGCACCGCGGGGGGGTGCCGCCGCGGGCCTCGGGGGCGGGGGCACGCGGGAGGTGGTGGTCGGGGGGACACGCGAGCCGGCTGCGGCGACCTCTCGTTGCACTTCGGCGTGTTTTCGTTCCTCGGTCGACCGCAGAGAGCTTCTCCCCGCACCGGTCTCCGCCGAGTGCATGAGCTCGAGAATCCGCTGCCTGCGCCGCTCGGCCTCCTCGAGTTCTCTCTCCAGGCTCCGCCGTTCCCCGGGACCGAGACCGTGGGCGATCTGGAAGTGAGGATAGGCTTGCTCGCTGTGCTGGGATAGGTCGAGACCTAGAAGCTCGTCTTCGGCCGCTGGCCGCAGGGCCGTGACGGCGTTGACGACGACCAGGATCACGAGCGTGCCGAACCCGCAGAAAGCGTACGTGGCCAGGACCGCGAGGAGCTGTTTGACGACGAGTTCCGGATACCCCGAAAAAAGGCCGCCCGGAAGCCCCCCCGTCAGGTCCGAAATGGCCGGGTTCACGCTGGAAGTGGCGAAGACCCCGGTAAGCAGAGCACCGAGGGTTCCTCCGACCATGTGGACCCCCACGACGTCCAGCGCGTCGTCGTACCCGAGTCGCGTCTTGGCCATCACGGCCATGTAGCAGACGATCCCGGCCGCGAGCCCGAAGACGATCGAGGCTGCCGGAGTCACGAAGCCCGCAGCCGGCGTGATGCACACGAGACCCGCAACGGCTCCCGACGCGGCGCCGAGGATCGTCGGTTTGCCCGCCCGAAGCCACTCGGCCAGAAGCCACGCCAAGGCGGCCGCTGCTGCCGCCGTGTTCGTGTTGACGAACGCCACGGACGCGAGCTCGCCCGAGCCGAGTGCGCTACCGGCGTTGAAGCCGAACCACCCCACCCAGAGCAGAGAGGCTCCGACGACCGTGAGGGGCAGGTTGTGCGGAGGGAGTGCTTCTCCCGGCGCGTAGCCGAGACGTCGCCCCAGGTAGAGTGCCGTCACCAGGGCGGAGACGCCGCTCGAGATGTGCACCACGGTCCCGCCGGCGAAGTCCAGCGCCCCGAGCTCGGTGCCGATCCAGCCCCCGCCCCAGACCCAGTGCGCGAGCGGCGAGTAAATGCACGTGGACCAGAGCAACATATAGAGAACAAAGGCGGGAAACCGCATGCGCTCGGCGAACGCTCCCGAGATCAGAGCGGGGGTGATGATCGCGAAGGTGCCCTGGAACGCGGCGAAAAGGACGTGGGGGATCGTGGGTGCGAGTTCGCTCGGGTTGCCGACCATGCCCCGGAAATAGGCGTGGTCGAGCCGGCCTACGAAGCCGTCGAGGGTAGGACCGAAGGCGAGGGAGTAGCCATAGAGGACCCACGTCACGCTGACGAGTGCGGCGCAGAAAAAGCTGTGCATCAGCGTGGAGAGGACGTTCTTGGGACGGACGAGACCTCCGTAGAAAAGGGCGAGACCGGGGATCGTCATCATGAGGACGAGCGCCGTACTCGTGAGCATCCAGGCCGTGTCCCCGGTGTCGTACGACGGTTCTTGTGCCCACGCCAGCAAAGGCCGGAGGCAGAATGCCAGGAACGCGATTACCGGAGCCGCTTTTCGAGTCCGCCTCGGGTTCATGTCGTACCCTCCTCGTAGACTCCGTCGGTGGTCTCGTGATTCACAGGGCGTCGCTGCCTCGTTCTCCGGTGCGAATACGGACGACTTCCTCGACCGGTGTGACGAAGATCTTCCCGTCGCCGATGCGGCCCGTGCGCGCCGCCTCGGACAGCACTTCGACGACACGGGCGGCCTTGGCCTCCTCCACGACTACCTCGACCTTGATCTTGGGCTGGAAGTCCACGACGTATTCGGCCCCCCGGTAAAGCTCGGTGTGCCCCTTCTGCCGCCCGAAGCCTTTTGCTTCGGCCACGGTCATCCCCTGGATTCCTTCGCGGGAAAGCGCTTCTTTGACGGCTTCGAGCTTGAAGGGCTTGATGACGGCTTCGATCTTTTTCATCGTCGAGTCTCCTCCGGCACCCTGCCCCCGACGGCCCCGCCGGCGTGCCCGTTTACGTGGGACGAGGGACGAACACGGGCCCCCTTTCGCTTTCCGCCCTTCGTTTCGACCAGGTCGTCGCCCACTGGTGCCCCCCGGAACGCCCTGGATCGACCCGCCGCAACGCTAAGCCCGGCCGGAAAAAAAAGCAAATCCCCGGAACTCTCCCGCCGCCCTTGTCAAGGGCCGGACTCTTGCGGCAAGAGGGATGGAGAAGCCGGGACTCGGAAGGAGGTCGACGATGGCAACGGTACTCCCCTCGGACTTCCGGCGAGGCATGGCGCTCGTCCTCGACGGTGCACCCCACCTCCTCGAGGACTTCTACTCGTCGGGAACGGCGAAGTTCAAACAGAAGGTGCACGCGAGGCTGCGTCACCTCCGGACCGGTCGGATTCTCGAGCGCACCTTCGCGGACAACGAACAGGTCGAGGTGGCCGAACTCGAGCAGCGAAGGGTCCAGTACAGCTACAAGCAGGACACGACTTACGTGTTCCTCGATGCGGAGACGTTCGAGCCGTACGAACTTACCGAGGAGCAGCTGGGCGATCGGCGGTGGTTCCTCAAGGAGAACGAGGAATACGCCGCGCTTTTTCTCGAAGGCCGGATCCTCGACGTCGTTCTCCCCGCCCACGTCGTCCTCGAGGTGGTCGAGACCGGCCCGGCGCAGCGTGGCACGGCGGATTCCACCTGGAAGCCCGCGAAGCTCGAGACGGGCCTCGAGATCATGGTGCCGCTTTTCATCGAATCCGGGGAAAAGATCCGGGTCGACCCGAACGAGCGGAAGTACGTGGGACGCGAGAGCACGGGCAAAAAAGGCTAGCCGGAGACCGTAGGGGCCCGGGGCGACGCCCCCACGACGGTTCCGCGTGCGGCGCCCGCCCCGGAACGTGTCGTCGCCCGGAAAGAGAAGGCGGGCAAGGAAATTGATCGATCGCCCAATATAACTTGACTTGCCACGGCCACCCGGGCTAAGCGTCCGCTCCGACGCGAAGACGAGAGGTCCCGTGCGTTCGCGGAAAAAGGGGCGGCGTCCTGCCGCCGTGGCGGCTCGGACTCGGGAGCGGATCCTCGCGACGGCCGAGAGGCTTTTCGCGCGGAAGGGGTACGCCGCCACGTCGCTGCGGGAGATCGCAGAGGCGAGCGGCGTGCGGATGTTCACGATCCACCACCACTTCGGCTCGAAACTCCGCCTCTACGAGGAAATCGTGCGCCGGTGGGACGCCGAGGTCGGGGAGATCGTCGAGCGGGTTGCCCGGGAGGCACGGGGGCCGCGCGAGCTCGTCGAGCGCATCGTGGACGTGCTCTTCGACTTCTTTTTGCGGAACCGGGGGCGTGTGGCTCTCCATGCGCGCAAAACGCTCGGCGAAGGGCTTCCGCGCCGGGTTTCCCTCCACGAGGGGAGCTGGCTCGGGTTCGTCGAGAAAACGCGGCACTCGCACAGACTCGGCGACTCGGGTCTCGATCCGCGACTCCTGCTCCTCACGGTCGAAGGCATTCTCCACAACCACGCTCTCTCGCGTGTTTCCTACCAGCGGCTTTTCGGGCGCGACGTGACCGACCGGCGACTCGCCGCGCGGACGAGGCGCCATCTCCGGGAAGTCATCCTGCGGCTCGTCGAGCCGCGGGGCGGACGCGGTGCGGGCGCGTCTCGACCGGAGAGGGGAGGGAGGAAAGGATGAAAAAGCTCGTTTCCTACCGTGATCTCGTCGCCGTCGTGACCGGGGCCTCGAGCGGGATCGGAAGACTCCTGGCCCTCGGTCTCGCTCGCCGCGGGGCGCGCGTGGCGCTCGTGGCAAGACGCGTGGAGCTCCTCGAGGCGCTGGCCCGCGAGATCGAAGCGCTCGGCTCGGAGGCACTCGTCCTTCCGTGCGACGTCGCGGACCGGGGGCAAGTCGGCCGGGCGGCCGAAAGAGTCCTCGAGCGTTTCGGCCGCGTGGAGCTTCTCGTCAACAACGCGGGCTACGGCCGGCACCGCCGGTTCCTCGAGTGGGACGTCGAGGACATGGAGCGTATGATGCAGGTGAACTTTTTCGGGAGCGTCTACTGGACGAAGGCGCTCCTCCCGCGGATGGTCGAGCGCCGCACCGGGTGGATCGTTTTCCTGGCTTCGGTCGCCGGAAAGCTTCCCGTGCCGGACGAGAGCGCCTACGTGGCCTCGAAGTTCGCCATGGTGGGGCTCGCGGAAACGCTTTCCATGGAAGTGGAAGACCTGGGCGTCCACGTGCTCACCGTGTGCCCCGGTTCGATCCGTACGGACTTCTTCGACGAAGAGGCGCTCCGGAGGATGCCTCCCGTAGCCAAGCGTATGATGGTTCCGCCGGAACCGCTCGTGGAAGCGATCTTTCGCGCACTCGAGCAGGGCAAGTACGAAATCACGTTCCCCCGGAGGATCGCCGCGGGATACGTGGTGCACGCTCTCGCTCCGGGACTCATGCGGCGCAGCACGAAGAAGAGAACGATCGACGCCGTGGAGGTCACGAACGCCTGAAGGAGCGGGCCGAGGGAAAGAGACGCGGGCGGGCAGCAGGAGGGGACACGATGCGGCGGGTGGAGAAGATGGCACGGTCGTGAGCCGAGCGGGCGAATGCTTTCGGAGCGCGGATTCGACCGAAGAAAGGAGATGACCGTGGAGCGAACGACGCCGAAAGAGGCGAGCGGGGTGCCGAGAGATCCGGAGGAGGGGAGACGGGAGAGAGCGACCGGGGGGACGAGGAAGAAGATCTCCGCGGTCTTGCCGGCTCTTCTGTTTTTGTTCCTCGCCTGGGGCTGCGACGACAACGGGAAGGAGGCTTCTCCTGCGCCGACGCTCGCGGAGTCCTCGGCGACGGCGACGCCGCTGCGGCCCACGCCGACCGCCACACCGCCTTCTCCGACGTCGACTCCGACCCTTCCGCCCACCCCCTCTCCGTCTCCGACGCCCCCGGCGTCCCCCACTCCCTCGGGCCCGCGCCCCGTTCGCGGCGTACCCTACGACGTCCGGGACACGAGCCAGCCTCACCAGCTTTCCGTCTTCAACTCGGAGCCGGGCGGAGGGTCGGTCGGCATGCCGGTCGAGTTCGGAGATTTCGACGGCGACGGGTTCGGGGATTTCGTGGCCTGTCCGATGCTGGCCGACAGCGGGCCGGAGGGTGACCGGAGGGATTCGGGAGAGGTGCACATCTACTACGGGGACGGACGAATCGAGGGCGTGCGCGTGAACGCGCCCGAGAGCGGCGACATCACGACCATCATGGGAGCGCGAGCCGGCGATCTTTTCGGAGTGAAGGCCACGGTGGCCGACCTCGACGAGGACGGTTTCGACGACATCGTCGTCGGCGCACAAAATTACGACGGCTTTTCGGGAGACCGACCGAACGCGGGCGCAGTTTTCGTCTACCGGGGGCGGGCCGCCCGGCCACGCACGATCGACCTCGCCGGAAGCCCCGAAGGCGTGGTGGCGATTTCCGGAAAACAGGCCGGGGATCGGCTCGGCGTCTGGGTCGCCACGGGAGACGTCGACGGAGACGGCCACCGGGATCTCCTCCTGGGTGCGGACCAGGCCGACGGGCAGGAGCCCGAAAGCGACCGGGGCGCCGTCTACGTGGTCTTCGGCGGCCAGAGCCTGCCCGATCGGATCGATCTCGCCGAGCCCGGAGAAATCCGTCTCGGGGTGCTTTACGGTGTCGATCCGGGCGATCATTTCGGCTCTACGATCCTGGCCGAGGATTTCGATCGAGACGGGAGGGACGACCTCGCCGTAGCGGCGGGACTCGCACGCGGCTCGAGCCAGATCGAAGGGACGTTTCTCGCCGGCGGCGACGGTCCCGGGAACGAAAGACCGGACGCCGGGGAAGTGTACGTGCTCTTCGGGCCGTTCTCCGCCGAAGAAAACGTGGCCGATATCCCGGCCGATCGGCGTCTCGTGCTCTACGGCGCCGAGCCCTCCGACGTGGCGGGGGAGGAACTCGCCGCGGGTGATCTCGACGGTGACGGCGCCCCCGACCTCGTGGTGGGCTCGCTCCAAGCCTCCGGCCCCGGTGGTGCCGGCAGCGACCGCGGCTCCTCGACGGGACGCACGTACGTCGTCTTCGACGTCGCCGCCCGTCGCGGGCAGGCCCTCGATCTGGCTTCCCCGGGCCCGGGGATCACGACGATTTACGGCCGCCGCAAGGGTAGCATTTCCGGCGATACGCTCGTCGTGGCCGACATGGACGGTGACGGGATCGACGACCTCTGGGACGCGTCGCCCCAGCTCGGGACGAGGGATTCGGAGGGAACGTTCCGCCCGGGTTCGGGTGTGGTGGACATCCTTTTCGGTGCGCCCTCCTGGCCCGCGCGAATCGACCTCCTCCTTCCGCCCGACGACCTTCGTCTGGTTCAGATCCGCGGAGGTGACGCGAACGACATGTTCGGCTACGGCCTCGCGCTCGGGGATGCCGACGGGGACGGCAGGTTCGACGTGATCTCGAACGCCATGGCGGGGGACGGTTTCCGGAACGAGGTGCTCGACGCGGGCGAGTTCTACGTCGTCGCGAACGAAGTGCTCTTCGAGCCCGTGACCGAACCACGGCCTCCTCTTTTCCTGAACCTCGACATCCAGCCGATCTTTTCCGCCGCGTGTCTTCCCTGTCACGGCGGGGAGAATCCCGACGCGGGACTCGACCTTTCGATCGTCCAGGAAAGCATCGAGCACCTTTTCGGAGCGGAAGGCGAAGGCGTGCGGAGCTCGCAGGTGGACTCCCTTCTCGTCGATCCCGGAAACCCGGACGGTAGCTACCTACTCGAGAAACTCGTCGCCCCGCGTTTCGGCGACGTGATGCCGCCGCCGCCCGCCACACCGCTTCCGGGCCGAGTGATCTCCGAGATTCGGCGCTGGATTGCCGAGGGGGCGAAAATCGCGAACGAAGACCTCCCGCCGCCTCCTCCTCCGCCCGCTCCCCCCGCCCGTGGATTCCGGACGACCTTTTTCGCCCGCATGCGCTTCG
Source organism: Candidatus Binatia bacterium (assembly GCA_026004195.1). Taxonomy (NCBI): domain Bacteria; phylum Candidatus Binatota; class Binatia (SeqCode); species Binatia bacterium. The sequence goes on along the minus strand of BPIQ01000005.1, from coordinate 32,307 downwards.
TTCTTTCGGATCCGGCGCTCGGCGTGATCGAGTCCGTTCTTCTCGATCCCCCCGCTCCGATCCCGATCCGGATCGTCGGCCCGCGGATCACGATCCCGGCGAGCGAGTTCGAGACGATCACGATCCCCGGGGACCAGTTCGGTGACGTCGACATCGTGCTACGGGAAGACGGGACGGGGACGATCGACCGGGAAACGGGCGAAATCGAGCTTTCGGTGACGTTCGTGCAGATCGCCCTGGGCGGCGCCGTCGAGACCTTGCTCCCGGCGCGCCTTACGACGGGCCCCGCGGAAAAAGGTCCTTTCACGACGGACGGTGCGCCCCTCGACCCGAAAACCGGCTCCCTCAAGCTCGTCGACGTGGCCACGATTCCCGAAGGGACGCTCGTCGTCGGCGGCGATCCCGTCCTCGTCGAGCTCGAGGGCTCGGTCGCGCCCCTGGTTCCCCGTGTGCCCTCGCTGTCGCAGGAAATCCAGCCCATCTTCGACGCGAGCTGCGCGCTCGCGAACTGCCACATCGGAGACGGAGCGGCGGGACTCGACCTCGAGCCGGGGCTCGCCTTCGGGGAGCTCGTACGCGTGCCGAGCACGCAGGTCCAGGGCGTTCTCGTCGACCCGGGAAATCCGGACGGGAGCTATCTTTTCGAGAAAGTGGCGGCGGACACGCCGCGCGTCGGGAGTCGGATGCCGATCGCCACGGCGCTCGACCCGCTCGACGTGGAAGCCATTCGTCTCTGGATTCTCGGCGGCGCTCCGGAGTGAAGAGGCGGAAGAGAAAAAGCAAAGGGATCGAAGAGTTACGCTTTCGTAGGAAGTCGTCGCACTCGAGGGCGAGAAATAGCAAGTCATCGGGAATGTAACGGCGAAAGGACAGAAAAAAGACGAAAATTTTTCTAGGCATTGACACGGTCGGGTGAAGTGATGTAGCGAGGGCTCCTGGCTCGCTGCCTTGTTCCCTTCGGGGGGAGCCGACCTCGAGCAGGGCAACGGTCCGGGGACGCCCTATGCGACCGTCGTGGAAAGGAACCCTGCTCGCCATCGTTCTTTTCGCCGTTCCCGCGCTGGCCGATCCCGTACGGAACGTGCGAACGGAAAGCGGCGTCGACTGGACTTCGGCAGGGATCGCGGGGACGGGCGGAGGTAGCGGGACGATTTCGCTCGCGGGCGTGAACGGGGCCGTGCGCAAGGCGTTCCTCTACTGGCACGGGATCGACAACTCCGGTCGCGGGAGCGGTCTACGACAACGAGAGCGTCACGCTCGACTGGCGTTCCGGTCGTGGGCACGGCGATCGGGGAAGCGACGACGAACTGCTGGGGAGCAGGCTCGAGTCGGGCGTTCCGTGCCGACGTGACGAACATCGTCGCGGGCAACGGCTCGTACACGGTCGCGGGCCTTTCCGCCAAATCGGGTCACAGCGGGAACGGAGCTTCGCTCGTCGTCCTTTTCGACGACGGCAATCCGGCGAACGACCGGGACCTCGTTTTCTTCGAGGGGAACGACTCGAGCAACCCCGAGGGGTTTCCGGGGGAGGACCCGGGCTGGCACGCGACGCTCGCTGGAATCAACTTTTCGGGAGGGGCCGTCTCGGCCCAGCTACACGTCGGCGACGGCCAGGCGAACTTTTCGGATTCGAACCTGACCTTCCAGTCGGCTTTCGGGAACGTCGAGATTGCCGACACCGCTTCGCTCTGGGACGGGGTTTCGGTTCCTTCGGCCGGCACGGGCCGCGGGGGACACGGGCTCTGGGACATCCACACGTTCGACCTGAGCCCTCTTTTCGGTCCGCCGGGCCCGTACACGTTGCAGATGGACGGCCAGGAAGGCTCCGACGATTGCCTCGGTCTCATCGTCCTGATCATGGACCTCGAGGCGGGCTCCGCCCCGCCGACGGCCACCCCGACGACCTCGGACGTGACTCCCACGCCCACGGTGGGCGAACAGGAGTGCGTCGAGTACTTCGCCGAGGACCTGCCGAGGACGATCACGAGCGGAACCACGCAGTCGAGCCTTTCCGTCCCCTCGGGAGGCCCGATCACCGACGTGGACGTGATTTTCCTGATCGGCGACCATCCGTCGGTCGGCGATCTCGAGATCCGGCTCCGGAGTCCCCAGGGGACCGAGACGGCTCTTCTCGACAACATCTGTGGTCCCGTGGCCGACTTCGACGTGGACCTCGACGACGAAGCACCGACCTCGCTTCCGTGTCCCCCCACCGACGCGCTTCCCCACCGGCCGAGTCAGCCTCTTTCGGTGTTCGACGGGGAAAACCCCCTCGGCACCTGGACTCTCCGCATCCTGAACGGCGGGAGCCAGCCGGGCACGCTTTTCGAGTGGGGGCTCGTCGTGTGCACGGGAGGCGGGGAAACACCGACCCCTACACCGACCTCGTCTCTCGCGGATTGCTGCAGCGCGCACGCCGAGGCGGGCTGCGAGGTTTCCGTGTGCCAGTCCTGCGTCTGCGAGGTCGTCCCCGACTGCTGCACGCTCGAGTGGGACGAGCTTTGCGCGGAAGTTGCCGCCAACGAGTGCGCGCTCCAGTGCCCTTGCGCTCCGGAGCCCACGCGCACGCCGACCCGCACCTTCACACGTACCCCCACGAGGACCTTCACGCCCACGCGCACCTTCACGCCCACGCGCACGTTCACGCCGACCCGCACCCCCACGCGTACGCCGACGCCTACCCGGACACCGACACGCACGCCGACGCGAACCCCGACCCCGGCCGTGGACCTCGTCGCCGACGCCCTCGAGGTCTCGCAGGCAATCCAGGACCTCCAGAACAGCGTGCGTCTCGTGACGGGCAAGCGCACGTTCGTGCGTTTTCACGTCCATTCCGAGAGCGGCTTTTTCCGCACCACCGCGAGACTCCGCGTCGAGCGCGGCGCCGACTCCGTGGTTCTCGAGCCTCTCAATCCCCGCGGCAGCATCGTCGTTCGACCGGCTCCCAACCGCGCGCAACGAAACCACGCTTTTCTCTTTGCCCTGCCGAGCCGCTTCCGCGAGGGTACGGTCGTGCTCACGGCCGAGCTCAACCCCTTCGGGAGCCCGCCCGAGGCTGCTTTCGCCAACAACGTGCTCCGGGAGACGGTCGTGTTCGAGACCGTGCCGACGCAGTCCCTGGTCGTCTACAAGGTCGCCTACTCGCAAAACGGCGTGCACGTGCCGTCGGACGCCGAACGCGCACAGTTCGTCGTGTGGATGCGCCGGGCCTTTCCGGTCAGGCGCATCGACGTGCTCCTGCGGACGCACTTTTTCGGGCGTGGCCTGCCGTCGTGCGGGCGGGTGAACAATTTCCTCGCGGCCAAAAAGCTCTGGGATCTCGTCTTCACCCGGCGAATCTCCCGCGAGACCCGTTACTACGGTCTCGTGAGCGACGGCGGAGGTTTCATGCGCGGCTGTGCGCTGGGAATCCCGAGCTCGGTCGCCTCGGGTCCTACGGGGCCCACGGGGCCCGGCCGCTTCGCCTGGGACACCGACGGAAACTACGGAGACTGGTACGGGGGGCACGAACTCGCCCACGCCTGGGGACGCTTCCATGCGGAGTTTTGCGGGGCGAGGGCGGGAGCACCTTTCCCCTACCCGCGAGGTCGGATCAGCCCCGTACTTTCGGGCCCGAGGGCCATCTACGGCTTCGATATCGTGACGCGGGACATCTACACGCCGAACTGGCGAGACGTGATGACGTACTGCGACTACCAGTGGGTGAGCGATTTCACGTACGAGAACCTGATGACCTTCTACCAGTCCGGGTCTCCCACGGGAGCCGGCGCGGGCACGGGCGAGGTCGTGGACCGACTTCTCGTGGTCGGAACCATCGACCCGCGTGACGGGACCGTCGTTCTCGAGCCGCTTTTCGTGATCCCGGACGCGGACGAGTTCGCGGAGCGCGTCCCCGGGGACTACGCCATCGTGCTGCGGGGAAGCGGCGGGCAGGAGCTGGCCCGCTATCCCTTCACTCCGCGTGTGGCCGAGGACGGTCGGTCGGGCACCACCCCGGAAGACCCCGACCGAGACGTGGAATTCCTTTTCATCCACGAGCTCGTCCCGTTCGTTTCGGGAACGACGCGCGTGGACATCGAGGGGCCGGCGGGGCTTCTCGCGAGCGTGAGCGCCGGGGCCGGAGATCCCACGGTCCGGGTTCTGGAACCGAACGGCGGCGAGGTTCTCGACGAGCCTACGGTTCGCGTGAGTTGGGAGGCCGAGGACCCGGACGGCGACAGCCTCACGTTCAACGTACAGTACAGTCCCGACGACGGCGACAACTGGGAAATGGTCGCCCAGAACGTGACCTCGACGACTCTCGACCTCGACGCTCTCAACGTGAGCCGCACGAACGCGGGCCGCTTCCGTGTCTGGGCGAGCGACGGGATCCACACGGCCCACGACGATTCCGACGGGTCGTTCACCGTACCGAACCGCATCCCGACGGCGGAAATTCTCGAGCCCGCAGAAGATGCGGTGCTTTCCGTGGGCCAGACGCTCGTGCTCCGGGGCGAAGCCTTCGACGTGGACACGGGCTCGATGGACGGCGAGCAGGTGAGCTGGCTCTCGAGCCTGGACGGGCTTCTCGGCACCGGTGCGGAGCTGTCCGTCACGGAGCTTTCCGTGGGCACGCACGTGCTCACGTTCCGCGCGGACGACGGGGAGGGCGGCGTCGCGGAAGACACGGTGGAAGTGACCGTGGTGGCCTCGCTCGACGAGTTGCCGCCGCCCGCGGACCGTCTGACCGTGGCGCCCGCCGTCGTGAGCTTCGACCCCGAGGCCGGGGTGACGGAAGTCGCTCTGAGCGTCGAGAACGAGAACGAGGATGTCGTGCTCGGCTGGGACGCTCTGGCGAGCGAGCCCTGGATCGAAATCGTCCCGTCGTCGGGAAACACCCCCGCGGAGGTTACCGTTCGCTTCGTTGGCAACGGACTCCCGCCGGGACGTCACGTGGGTTCGATCACGTTCGCAAGCCTCGAGGGCGGTTCCCAGGAGGTGAGCGTCGAGGTCGATGTCGAGGGTGCTGCCTGTGCCTGTGACTGCGACCGGAGCGGGCGTGTGACCGGCACGGAGATCACGCAGTGCGTTCGGATTCTCGGCGGAGACTTGCTCCTCGACGAATGCCCTGCGGCGGATTCCGACGGAAACGGGCGCGTGACCGGAACCGACATCACCCGCGGTGTGATTGCCCTCTCGCAGGGCCCGGCCTGCACGCCTCTTTGAATTCCGGGAGATCCCCCGGGCCGGAAGGACGCGCTCCGTCGCGTCCGGGGGGAGGAGGGGCAATCGACGCGGCCGGATTGGGTTCGCCGTTTGCGCCCGAGGATCGACGTCCGCGGCATCCGCGAGGCCGGGCCGGAGGGACGCGCTCCGTCGCGTCCGGGGGGATCGTGCCACGCACGAACACACGGCCACGACAGAGCGTGGCCCGGAGGGAGGGTGGCCGATCACCACGGCCGCATCCGGAGGGACGCGCTCCGTCGCGTCCGGGGGGAGGAGGGGCAATCGACGCGGCCGGATTGGGTTCGCCGTTTGCGCCCGAGGATCGACGTCCGCGGCATCCGCGAACCCGGGCCGGAGGGACGCGCTCCGTCGCGTCCGGGGGGATCGTGCCACGCACGAACACACGGCCACGACAGAGCGTGGCCCTCCGATCACCACGGCCGCATCCGGAGGGACGCGCTCCGTCGCGTCCGGGGGGAGGAGGGGCAATCGACGCGGCCGGGTTGGGTTCGCCCTTTGCGCCCGAGGATCGACGTCCGCGGCATCCGCGAACCCGGCCCGGAGGGACGCGCTCCGTCGCGTCCGGGGGGATCGTGCCAGGGGCGAATCGACGCGGCCGCGATCGGGTACGCCGTTTGCGCCCGCGGATCGACGTCCGCGGCAGCCGCGAACCCGACCGGAGGGACGCGCTCCGTCGCGTCCGAGGGGCGGGCGGAGGTTGAGAAAAACCCGCAGTTTCCGTTATACGTGCAGGCCGGGGTCATGCCGTCCCACGAACAGCTTTCGTTCGACCTTGCGACCGCCTCCGCCGGAGAGGCGAATCGTTCGAAGTCGAGTCGCCCCGACTGGCGAGCCGTGCTCACGCCCGAAGAGCGGCGAGAGCTTTGCGAGACCGACAACTGGCACGGATGGGTGACGCTCGCGACGAACTGGGGGATCGTCTTCGCGGCAATGGGTCTCGTCGCCTGGGCACCGAACCCGCTCACCGTCGTGGTCGCGCTTTTCGTGATCGGGTCGCGGCAGCTCGGTCTCGCCGTCGTCATGCACGAGGCGGCACACCGCATCCTTTTCCGGAACCGTCGCCTGAACGACTGGGCGGGGCAGTGGCTCGCGGCCTACCCGATCTGGTCGGACACGGAGACGTACCGCACGTATCACCTGCGCCACCACGCGCACACCTGGACGAAAGACGACCCCGACCTGGGCCTCGCGACGCCGTTTCCCGTCTCACGCGCGAGCATGCGGCGAAAGGTCCTGCGGGACCTCACGGGCAGGACGGGCCTCAAGTTCGCGCGCTTTGCCCTCGATCGGGACACGGGCCTCTTCTCGGGAAAGCCTCGGGGCGGAAAGAAGGCCGGCTGGCGGCGTCTCGGGGGGATGCTGCTCACCAACGCGGCGCTGCTGGCGCTCCTGGCCGTCGCGGGCTACCCCTGGCTCTACCTTCTCTGGGCGGGAGCCTGGTTCACGACCTACACGCTGGTCACGCGCTTTCGCTCCATTGCCGAGCACTCGATGGTTCCCGACCCGAGCGACGAGCTCCGCAACACCCGAACGACGCTCGCACGGTGGTGGGAGCGTCTGTTTCTGGCTCCCAACCACGTGAACTACCATCTCGAGCACCACCTGGTCATGACCGTCCCCCACTTCAAGCTCCCGAAGTTCCACCGCCTTCTCCGGGAGCGGGGCGTGCTCGACCACGCGCTCGTCGCGCGGGGCTACCTCGAGGTGCTGCGCGCCGCTGCCTCCCGCTGAGCAGGGAAGCTTTCCGCGGCCGCCTCGGCTCCGCTTGTGCGGGCGGGATTGCCCGGCTCTCCGGCCCGTACGCGTGTCGGCGAAAGATACGGCCGGCGAAACTGCGTCTTCCGAATTCGCCGGCGCGCGAATTCGCGGGCGGGGCCTTTTCCTACCAGACGCCCCGCAGAAGTCGCCAGGGCGTTTTTTCCATGTAAGCGCGGTAGGCGTCCCCGCGTGAGGCCACGAGCTGCGCTTCTTCGACGGGAATGAAGGCGACGAACGTGCCCCCCACGAGAAGCACCCAGAGGAGCTGCGCGGCGTTGGCGTGGAGAAAGAGGCTCGAGACCCCGGCGAAGATGGCGGCCCGGTACATGGGATGACGAACGCCGGCGTACTGGCCTTCGGTCAGAAGCGGTGTTTCCTCGCCGTGCGTGTGGCTGAGTTCGCTCCCGGGAACGCCGAGCAGCGAGTCCAGGGCCGAGAACGTCACGCCCTCGAAGAAGGCGAGAACGGAGAGCACGAACCCGACGCACGCGGCGAAGCGGACGGCACCGGGCAGCTCCACTGCCGGGCCCGGCACGGGCAGGTGAAACCCGACGAGAGCAAGCCAGGTCGAGACGGCGACCAGGACGTACACCTGTCTCTCGAATAACGAGCCTTCGGGAGTGCCGAACACGGCTCGTTTGAACCCAGCGCGCGTCATGGCCAGGTGGACGGCCGCCCAGGCGAGATAGGCCAGAATATTCAGGAGGTAGTTCCCTGCCGGTGCGGCCGGGTCGTAGCGGAACCCGTAAAGCAGCGCCCCGAAGATCGAAGCCAAGCCGAAATAGCCAAAGGCCCGATAGGCTCCGGTCATGATCTCCCTCCCTGCCGGAGCCCGTATTCCGCCGGAGGCGGGAAGTCAAACGCGGGGACCCGCTCGAGCGCGCGGCCGCTGACGCTCGATGCGATTCGAGATGCCGCCCGCTTGCCGGGTTTTCACACGAGTTCCACCGGGTCCCCGACCCGCACCCTTCCGGGTTGCGAAACGGAGCCGTACACCCCGACGTTCTGCCCGCATTCGCGGACGACGGTGCGGAGGACCGAGGGATCTTTCGGGAGGTCCTCCTGAGGGAGCGTCGTCATGACGCATCGGACGACCGGCGTTTCGACCTTGACGAGGGCTTCGCCGATCCGCGCCGTCCTACCCACCCAGCTTCGCTCGACGTAACCGCGAACCTTTCTTTCCGGTTCGATCAGGAAATTGGGTCGGAAACGGCGCCGGTCGAAGCGTGCATCCGGATTGCGCAGGCCGAGCTCGTCGAGCCAGGCCGTCGTGAGGAGATGGAGGGGGAACGCGTCGAAGTACGTGCCCGGCGGCGAGGAGAACTCGAACACTTCGGGCGGCAAGCCCGAAAGGTCCGGCAGTGGCTCTCCCGGTCGCGAGACCGAAGACCGAACGGAGCTCGGCTTCGACGCTCGCCGGATCCGACGGCAGTCGCCGGCGATAGTGGTCGAGGTCGTCCTTCGGACGACGAGGCCAGACCGAGCAGCGGCGACCGACGAGGGCGGAAAGTTTTTGCGCGGCCTCTTCGGTGTCGCTCCGTACCGAAGATCCGTCGGGTAAGGTGATCTCGACAGGAGGGATTTCGTCGTCCCCCGGCTCCGTCACGTACCGGGCACGGCAGAGCATCAGAAGGGGGAGCTTCTTCGCGCCCCGGATTTCTCCGTCCTCCTCGTCGCGGAGCGCCCAGCCGCGGTCCCCGGGTATTCCGAGCGGACCGAGCGTGGTTTCCCCGAGCAGCTCGCCGCCCATCGACTTGAAGGGGTAGCGCCAGATCTCGATGACTTTTCCGACGATCATGGGGGCGGCCGGGAACCCGAACCTACGAGAATTTGCGCTCCCGCGTCAACGCCCCGGAAGACGTTCCAGGCCGCGGCTCGATAGGGAGGGACGTTCGCGGAACCGGCTACCGGCCCCGAAGTCTCCCCATCCTGGAGCCCCCGTACCTACAAGCGCCCCTCCTCGAAGTGTCCATTCTCGCGCGGCACGGATGGAGTCTCTCGGGCGTCCTCCGTCCCGAGCCAAGAAAATGCCTCCCGGAGCGCCTCGGATGCTCCGCTCGGCACGCACGTCCCGTGGGCGAGAAGGAGTCGTTCCGGCTGCCAGCCGAGCACGGAGTGCAGGGCTTTTCGGGCGAGCTTCCGGTTCCAGAAAAGAGCCCTCCACTCGCGCGGTGCGCTTCCCTTCTCGCCCAGCACACCGTCGAGCCGGAGAAGCAGGCGCTGCCAGCGCGCATACGGCGAGGGGTCGAGTTTCTGGACCAGGTCCGCGACGATGGCCGTTCTCGACTTTCGGTGGAAAAAGACGACCTCGTCCATGACGAGACTCCCGCGGAAGACGACCTGGTCGATTTCCCCCGCCCAACCGGGGTGAGGCTCGTCGGCGAGGAGAGATCCGAAGGGCAAGTCGGGACGTTTGCGCGGAAGCCCCGGCGACGCGTGCAGAAGAGCCTCGGGCCAGCGTTCGTGCCAGGGCCGGAGAAAGAGGTGGTGCAGTTTGTTGGGCGAGACGAGGTGTGTCACGCGGCCGAGGCCTTGCACGTGCTCGGCCAGGGATTCCGTCGGCGAGATCGGAGACCAGACCCAAAGTTTGTCCCCGGAAAGGCGAACCACGGCCATCCGCGTCGGGTAAGGAAACCCGAGCCACCGGACCGGAGGTCCATCGGCGTACCAGATCTCGGGGCCGAATGGGATCAACATCGCCCTGTTCGACCGGTTGCGGAGTTTCGTGCCAGGCCGCGGGTGGCAACGCCCGTGCGAGCGGGTTCACGCAAAGGACTCATCCCCCTCCAAATCGACAGACGCGGCGATGCCAGCCGGGAACCTGGCACGCGATCTGCATGAGAGCCTTCCACGATGCGACGCACGACGTTCGGGATTGCGCTGGGCGGAGTTTTTCTTTTCGCGTTCCTCGGTTGCGGCTCCGGCGGAGGCGGAAACGGGCCCTCCGGGGAAAGAACGCTCACGCCGACGACTCGGCCCGAAACCCCCACACGGACACCTTCTCTCGCTTTTCCGCCCGCGGAGACGCCCACGGCGACGTCCACCCCCGTTTCGAGTCCCGTTCCCACGTTCACGCCGAGCGCGTTCGCGGGCCCCTCGACTCCCACGCCAACCCTTGCTCCCTCTCCGGTTCCCACGGACACGGCGCCTGCTTCCAGCCCCGCTCCCGAGCCTACTTTTTCGCCGTCGGCCGCGCCGTCGCCGTCACCTTCCGCATCGCCCACCCCTTCACCGACCGTGGTCCTGCCCTCGGCCTTCGCGGAAGAAGTTTCACCTCCGCCGGAAGGTCTTTCGACCTTCAGAGGCGGGCTCTCGGTCTCCCCGGAGGCCTCCCCGTTCCTCTGATGAGCCCCTTTTCGGCCTTCGCGAGGGCCTTTTCCATCTCTTCTGCGTCCCCTCAGGCGCTCTCGGCCAGAAGGTTCCGCATCCGCACCAGGTTGTAGGCTGCAAGTGTAAGCGTGAACATCCAGCCCACCCGGGCCACTCCCCTGTGGCGGGTCTTCCGGAAAAGCCCCACCGTCTTCAGCCACCCGAAGACCGCCTCCACCCGCCGCCTCATGCGCTGCGTCGCACGGTAGCTCCGGTGCCTTGTCGTCCTGCGGTCGAGCGCACTCCCAAGGCGCCTCTGCGCCACGTGCGGCACCAGCCCGAGCCTTCTCACCTCGCGCACGAAGCTTGCCACGTCGTAGCCCCGGTCCGCCCCGAGCCGTGCCCCCCTGCGGTAGCGTGCCCGCCCGAGCATCTCGAGCGCAGCCTCCCTCTCCGCACTCCCCTCGGCCCGCGTGAGGCTGGCCCCCACCACAAGCTGGTTCTCTGCGTCCACCAGCACGTGCCCGAGGTACGAAAGCCTCGCCTCCGCCCCATCTCCGCGCCGGTAAAGCCTCGCGTCGGGATCCGTCCTCGAGACATGCGTCCGGTTTGTCCTCCGCTCCCCGCGGAAATCCGCCCCTCCCTTCTCCTCTTTTCCGTCTCCGCCTGCTTCCTCCCTCGGCCGGAAGCTTCTCTGGCTCGCCCAGGCTTCCACCAGTGTCCCGTCCACCGTGAAGTGCTCGTCCGAAAGAAGCCCCTGCTCTCGCGCAAGCCCCAGCACCTCCGCGAAAAACGCCTCGGCCACCTCCCCGCGCAAAAGCCGCTCCCGGTTCTTGCTGAAGGTCGACGCATCCCACACCTTCTCGTCCATCCCGAGCCCCACAAACCACCGGAAAAGAAGATTGTACTCGAGCTCCTCCATCAAAAGACGCTCGCTCCGCACCGAGTAGAGAACCTGCAAAAGCAGCGCCCGCAGGAGCTTCTCGGGCGGAATCGAAGGCCTCCCGACCCGTGCGTAAAGCCGCCCGAGCCTCCCGGAGAGCCTCCGCAGCGCCGCGTCCGAAATCGCCCAGATCGTCCGCAGCGGATGCTCCCGCGGCACGCGGTCCTCGAGCGACACGTAGCTGAACATCGCCCCCTGGAACCGATCCTCTCCCCTCATCCTCCTCCACCTCCTCTTCGGGCGGAATTTGTGTCGTGTCTTCTTTACACTACGCGGAGGAAAAAGGGTAGTTTTTCAGCAAGCCGACCCCCACCACTGGTGAACCCACGTCGACTCCCTCGCCCTTTCCGAGCCCGACGGACACGGCTTCTCCGACCGCGACCGCCACTCCTTCGTCCGTTCCGGAGCTTCCAAGTCCCACACCGACCCTCGATGGCTCCGCTCCCGTGGCTCTCGAGGGCGTTTTCCTGGCTGTCCACCTGGAGTACAGCCTCGCGAACCGGATCCGGTCTCTCTGGCCGCGTCTCGAGGAGCTCGTGGCCCTCTCGGATCGATACGGCTTTCGGATCACGCTGCAATTCTCGGTGACGTGGGCGGAGTACGTTTACGCCAACGGCCTGCTTTCGGTGGTCCACGGATGGGAGGCGGAGGGTCACGAGATTGCTTTGCACCATCACGGTCCCACGCACAAGTTTTTCGACGGGTACACGAACCGCCCGGACCTCGTTCGCACGGACGGCTGGTACGCCACGGACGGGACCTACCGGGGCGACATGGAGGCGCTACTCGATTTTCTCGCGCCGCTCACGACCCGGGGGATCGTCTCCGCGGGCATGTCGGACGCGGAGACCGACTGGCCCGCGGGATTGCTCTACCACGCCACGAAAAAGGGCGAGGACAACGCCAAGACGGACCTTCTGAGCGTCCCCTGGGTTGTCGTTTACGACGGCCACACCGTCCTGGCTGCCGCCAACGCCGGCTACGGGATCGAGCACCTCGGCGATGCCGCCGTAACCCTGGCCGACATCGAGGACGGACTTCGGACGGGGACTTCGGAAGAAGTCATGGGAATCGTGCTCAGCGACGACACGCTCGAGAACGCGTTCGCCGACATCGAACCTCTCTTCGATCTCCTCTCCGAGTACGGGGTGGTGGTGGAAACGGTCCGCGACGTTCTCGGACGCTTTCCCTTCGGCGCGCCGACGCCTACCGCGACGCCGGGCGCCGAAAATCCCCGGCAGCCCTTTCCGGCGGTCGAAGACGCCGTCTACACGCGCTTCGGAGACGTGAGCGCGGTCGAGATTCCGCATACCGAGTGCGCGAACTTCACGGCCACCCCGATCGTCGTGGGGGACTGGCTCGTCTACCCGGCGCACGAGTTTTCGAGGGACTGCGACGAGGAGGGGCCGTATGCGAGGACGCTTTTCGGGTACCACATGCCCGAGGGACGGCTCTACCGCCTCTACGAAGGTGCCACGGGCGAGGCGCCGCTCCTCTACTCGCCCGAGCTCGACACGGTTTTCTGGAACGTGACGTTTGGTGGCAACCTCTTTCTCCTGGATCCCCGATCGTTCGCTCCGCGGCAGAGCGTGTCACTCGGGGCCACGGCCGACGGCTCGGGGACGGTACTCGGCGGCCTTTACTATCTCGGCACCGTGAACAGTCCCGATCCCGTCTGCCAGAACCCCGTGAATCCCGCCTGTGGCGCGCTCTTCGCGGTGGACGGCTCGGGCACCGTCGTACGAGAGCTCGGTCTCGAGGACGGCTTCCGTGCGTGGGTCGGAAGCGGGGTCACGACGGACGGCGAGTTTCTCTACGTCGGTACGGCGGCACAGACCGTAGGAGTGAAAACCGGCCAGGAAGACGAATACCTGCACGGTTGCTCGGTGACGAAGCTGACGCCCGACCTGCGGGTCGTCGCGGCCTTCGATCCCGGCGACCCGGGTTGCTACGCGCTCCCCTTCCAGGGCGCCAATCTGGATTCGGTCGCGGGAGAAGTCGTCCTGGGCCCCGACCGGGTGTGGGTACTCTACGTGCGGCCCAACGACGAGCGGCTCAGGGTCGCTCTCTACGTCCTCGACTACGACCTCGTGGAGCAGTGCCGGCTCGAGTTCGATTTCGAGCCGAGAACGCAAGCCGCGGGCTTTTACTCGGCGCCGACGCTGGACTCGGAGGGGACGGCTTACGTGCCCCTCACCGTGCCCTGGCCGGAGGGGGAGCGCAAAGCGCTTCTCCTGGCCGTCGAACCCGACTGCTCGAGCAGGGAGCTCGCGGGGATTCCCGGCCGTTGGGCCTGGGCGTCGCCGACCCTGGCCGACGACCGCTACGTGCTCTTCGCCACGGACGGGGAGCTTCGGGTCCTCGGGCTCGAGGGCTCGCTCGTCCGAACGTATCCGCTCCGCTCTCCGGCAAGGGTTCTCGCGAGCCCCGTGCTCCACGACGGGAAGGTCTACGTTCTCCAGGAGGACGGAACGCTCGACGTCGTCGAGGGGACGGGCCTGGGCGGCTACGGGAACGCCGTGTGGCCGCGATACCGTCACGACAACGACGGCTCCGGTGCCCTGACCGCGGGCGATCCGGCGCCGGGAACTCGATCGCGAGCGCCGTAAAGCCCGGGAGGTCGGGCGGGCGTCACACGCACGGGGTCGGCGGGGTTCGCCGTATCTGGCGCTCTGCTTCTCGGGGGATCGGGCCTCGGAAGAAAACGGCCGGATCCGGGGAGCCGAACGCTCGGTGCTCCACGCCGGCGGCTGACCCGGAAAGAACCCGCGGGTTTTCTCTCCGGGCTGGGACTCCGAGCCGGGACGTTACGTTCCCTCAGGCACGAGATGCCGGACTTTTTCCGGCATTTCTTTTGCGACCCGGATGATGGGGATGCCCGTCTGCACGTTCTGGTGCATCTCGCGGAGCGCTCGGGGCAGGTCTTCGAAGGCGTAGATTTCTTTGTGCACGGTCGGCCGGAAGACGACGCCGTAGAGCTCCGTGCAGGCGTTGCAACCCTCGATCGTGTCGTAGTGGGTGTGGTCGATCGTGATTTGCTTCACGGAAGCTCCGGCGGAGTCGTAGGAAACCTTCTTGCCGAGCTGCCAGCCGGCACTCACGTTCACGCCTTCGCGGGCGGTGGCGGCGATGCCGGCGGCGAAGACCGGTCCTCGGAGCATGTCGCAGACGATGTGCATCCCGACGCCGTCGGTGAGTTTTTTCACTTCCTTCGAGAACGCGTCCACGTCCTGCGGTGTCGCGAAGCGGTGAAACTTCGTCTGGTCGATCGTCTCGATGCCGAGCGACTCCATGAACTCGCGCCGTGCCGCCGTCCCCGAGCAGAAAAAGGCCCGGTGTCCCTCGTGTTTCGCGAGCATCAGGAAAAGCTCGGACACTCCTCCGCCGAAGCCCAGCACGTTGAGCCGCGCGAGCTTCTCCCGGGGCACTTTGATCCGGAAGATGTCGTGTGCGCGCCGCCAGAGGTGGTAGGCCGTCGGCGCCCGCAGCGGCAGTGCGGCGATTTCCCAGAGGTTGAGCCCGCAGTCGAGCGGCGCGGGGATGAGCTGCCAGTCGCCGACCAGGATTTCCTCCGCGTACCAGCCGATCGAGTCGGGCTGGTCGTAAGCCCAGATTCGCAGCGGGTAGCCGTAGCGGTCCGGCGCGCCGTTGCAGTGCGTGATGACGATGTCGCCGGGGCGAAACCGCGTCACCTCCTCGCCCACGGCGAGGACTTCCGCGACGGCGCTGTTCCCGGGGTAGAGCTTCCCGCCGCGGAGCTCCACGATGTTGACCGTGTCCGCGAGGGCCATGTGGTCGATGTTGTGTTCGAGCGACACCGCGAGCGTGCGGCAATGCACGTCGTGCCGGCCGAGCGGCGGAAGCTCGAGTTCGTCCAGCCGGATGACGTTGGCGGGGTCGAACTTCGAGAGGTCGTCCTGGACGCGACGCCGTTCGGCGGCGATGGCCTCGGCGGTAATCGAGTAAGCCCGTGGCATGGGGTCGTGCCTCCTTATCCGAAACTTCCGGGGCGCGGCGAGCATTCCTGTCACGGTGCCGCGGGCATTGCAAGGCGAGTCGTTCCCGTGACGGTGTGCTTTCACCGGGCGGCGTTGCTTCCGGCGGTGGCCCTCCGATTGCCGGGGGGGCACGAACGCGCGCCGTGCCTGGTTCGCGCGAACACCCACCCACCGGAGGGACGCGCTCCGTCGCGTCCGGGGGGCGGGGGTGAACGCGGCCGCCGCGTACGATCGAGGTCGGTGGCCTGCCCGCGATGACCGCCGGTGTCATCGCCGGGGACGGCCACGACAGAGCGTGGCCCTCCGAAATGCACGAGACGATGCGAACGGTGCGCGGAGGGACGCGCTCCGTCGCGTCCGGGGGGCGGGGGTGAACGCGGCCGCCGCGTACGATCGAGGTCGGTGGCTTCCTGCCCGCGATGACCGCCGGTGTCATCGCCGGGCACGGCCACGACAGAGCGCGAAGGACGAGAAGAATTCTTTCAACCGCTTTCGACCTCCACGCCCCAGAGGCTCGAAAGGAGCGTTTTCATCCACTCCTCGTCGGACATCTGCCGCCAGGCTTCGAGCATCTGCTCTCCCATCGGGTCGCACGCCCTTCGCAAGGGGCTCCGGTCGTCGAGAATCGCGTCCGCGATCGTTCTGGCCGCGTCCGCGGCCGGCGTGGAGGAGAAAAGAGACTTGCGGTTCTCGTAGCTTCGCTCGGCCATCGGGCGATAGGGCTCGAAGGCTTCGGCTTCGTAGCGGCGGTTCGAGTGCGCGAGCATGTCCGTTTCGACGGGCCCCGGGAGGATTTCGAGGACTCGAATTCCGAAGGGGGCGAGCTCGGCTCGGAGGGATTCACCGAGGGCGGAGACGGCGGCCTTGCTGGCGCGATAGACGGCGTAGAACGGCGTCGGCACCAGAAGGGAAGAAGAGGTGATGTTGCAGATCACACCGCCACCGTTTTTACGCAGGACCGGAATCGCCCGGCGTGTCAGTTCCACGAGGCCGAACACGTTCGTTTCGAAGACCCGCCGCCACTGATCGAGAGGAGTTTCTTCGACGGGAAGGTAAGCTTCTTCGATGGCCGCGTTGTTGACGAGGACGCGCAGGCCCGGGGGAATCCGAAACGTGCCCGGATCCACCAGGTCGAGCCGTTCGACGAGAATTCGCCCGGCAGCGTCACCGGCCTCCTTCGCGAGGTCCCTTCCGGCCTCCGGGTTCCGCATCGTCGCCACGACCTCGAAGCCCCTCCGGGCAAGCTCGAGGGCAAGGGCTCTTCCGAGCCCTCGACTCGATCCGGTGACCAGTGCGGTACCTTCGGCTTTCATCTTCCTCCGTCCTTTCTCTCGAGCCCCCGTTCCGGAAGCGTTCCTTGCCGGACGTGGGTGCGGCGCGCAAGCTCCGGCCTCCCCGGGGTCTTCGCTCCGCGGAAAGAGGGTTCGTCGCCGCGCAATTCAAAAATCGTAGCCCAGCGCACGGAGTCTTTCTCTGAGGCTTGCGTCGGGCAAGACGGTCGGCGGCGGCTTGCGGCGCAGTCTCGGAGTCTCGGCTGCCCGAGCGTCGAGATCGCGCGCGAGTTCGGCGGCCAGGGCGGGCTCGCGTTCGGAAAGATCCCTTCGTTCTCCGGGGTCGGCGAGGAGGTCGAAGAGCATCGGCTTGCCCTCGAAGGGAAGGACGAGCTTGTGCGGTCCCCGCACCAGGGCTCGGTGGTGGAACGTGCGCGTGAAGGGAGCGAGCTCCGCGTACGCGTAAGCGTCTCGCCGCGTGGTGGGAGAAAAGAGATCGATCGGCTCGAAGCTGTCCGGGACGGGAAGCGAGACGAGGCGCAAGAGCGTCGGAGCCACGCCGCTCAGCTGCACGATCCGCCCGATCTTCTCTCCCCCTGGCCTTCCGGGCACGACGAAGAGGAGCGGGACACGCAGGAGCTCGTCGTAGAGCGTGTGCGCGTGAAGGAATCCTCCGTGATCGTGGAGTTCTTCCCCGTGGTCGGCCGTCACGCAGACCACGGTGCGCTTGCGAACCTCCGGGGGCAGGAACGAGAGCAGGTCTCCGATAGCCGCGTCGACGTCGCGGACCGAAGCGTCGTAGAGATCCACGAGCGCCTGGAGCTCGGCCTCGGAGAAGCGGACGGCCTCGCCCCTGTGGTACGCTTCGAGTCCCTGCTCGATGCGCTCGCGAGCCTGCTCGATAGGCAGATCCGGGTTCCGCCAGAAGACCCGCGCGGTTTTTTCGTCGGGCTCGTAGGGCGTGTGGGGCTCCATGTAGTGGACGTAGAGAAACCACGGCTTCTCTTCCCGGAGTCTTTCCGAGAGCCATGCTCGGGCCCCGCCATTGACCCACTCCGCGGAAGCCTTGGGAGGACTCTTGCCTTCGCGGTCGAGGATCCAGGAGTCGTAGACCTCGAAGCCCGTGCCGTAGCCCCGGTTTTTGTGCAGCACCGGATTCGCCACGAAGCCGGCCGTCCGATAGCCCGCCTTCCGGAGTTCGGCGGCGAGCACGGGCGTGCGGGCGAGGATGTATCGGGCGGAACGAGGGGCGATGACGGCGGGGCGCGTCCCGGTGAAGAGCGAAGCCACGGCGGGCTGGGTCCACGAGCTCGTCGAGTAGGCCCGGGTGAAGAGCGTCCCCTCGCGCGCGAGCGCGTCGAGGACCGGGGAGGTGGGGCGGCTGTAGCCGTACACTCCGAGGTGATCGGCCCGCAGTGTGTCGACGACGACGAGCAGGATGTTGGGTCGGGGCACGACCTCGGCCGCGAACGCCGGGAAGACCGCGAACGCGAGGAGTGCGTACACGAGAAAAACGAACGCGCGCACGTCGCGGCATCCTCTTCGCCTTTGCGGCGTCGTGTCAAGGTCGGTGCCGTCGGGGGCGGGGATCCGTGCGTGGGACGGCGGTCACGAGCGGCGGTACCGTGCGCAAAATCGGGCCCACCCGGAGGAACGCGCTCCGTCGCGTCCGGGGGGGGACGGACGTACCACGCATGAACACGGACCCGACAGAGCGGGTCCCTCCGATTGAACCCGGCCACGACAGAGCGTGGCCCTCCGATTCGTTGGGGCGAAACGTCGCACCCGGAGGGACGCGCTCCGTCGCGTCCGGGGGGGACGGAGGACGACGCGCCGCTCGATCATCGGACCCGACCGATGCGGCCGTCGTTCGCAACCACGGCCACGACAGAGCGTGGCCCTCCGATTCGTCGGGCGAACACGCGCACCCGGAGGGACGCGCTCCGTCGCGTCCGGGGGCGGGGGACCGGTCGCGTTCGGTCGTCCGCGTTCGGTCACGAAGGTCGATACCGAACGCGCATACGGCCACGAAAGACCCGTGGCTCTCCGAATTCGTCGTTGCAATCTCCCGATGCCCCGCGTAGGAAGCGTGCCGTGTCTCGCATTCGGCTCTTGTCCTGGACGATCGTTTTGGCGATGGCCGCTGCCTCCCTTGCTTCCGACCACGCCGACACGCCCGAGCTCGTCGCCGCCGAGCGGCACGACGCGCGCATCACGGACCTTTTCGTGTTCCTGCGGGACGAAAACCTCGTGCTCGCGCTCTGTGCGGACCCCACGATCGGTCCCGAGCTGCGTGAATACCGCTTTCCGCCGGACCTCACCTTCGAGTTCTTCGTCGACAACGACAGCGCCGTCTCGTTCGACGACCCGGTGGATCTCGAGAAGTTCGGCGGGACCGTTCTGGAGCCGGAAAAGATTTCGGAGGACGTCTTTTTTCGCGTGACGTTCACCCCGGACGGCGAGCCCGAGCTCGAGACCAACGCTCGAGTCGGGGGCGGAGGCGGCGGGTGCAGCCTCTCCGCTCCCCGGAAGGACGTGAAGCTCTTCGTCGGACTCCGCGACGACCCGTTCATCCGGGGGCCGCGCATCGGCCGGAACGTGGCCTGTGTCGTCCTCGAGGTACCCCTTGCCGCGGTGCTGGAGGAAAGCCCGGTTCTTCTCGTCTGGGCCACGTCCAAAGTGGAGGGTCTCCCCGGAGACTTCCAGGACCTCGCGGGCCGAGCCATGCACTCGCAGAACCCCGAGACGAACCTCATGAACACGTTGCACCCGAGTCGGCACCGGGCCGAGCTCGGCGAGCCGCCGGACGTGGTGATTTTCGACACGAGCCGTCCGGCAGGCTACCCCAACGGCCGGGAGCTCACGGACGACGTCGTGGATCTGGTCGGCGACCCGCGAGCGCTGGCGACCGACGACCCTTACCCGGACGCGAACGACGTGCCTTTTCTTGGCGAGTTTCCCTATCTCGCGCCCCCCCACGAACCGGCCGGACACGGAGCCCGGCACCTCTTCCAACCAGGGCGGTGAAAAAAACCGAGGGCCGGAAAAACGAAGGCCCGGCGGTCGGGGGGACCACCGGGCCTCTTCCGTCCTTGCGGCGCGGCGGCTGGGCGTCGAGTCCGAGCCGCTCGGGCGGTTTTCCGTTACTTCCGAACGCCCCTGTGGAAGCCGGCTTCCGCTTCCGCGGCGATGCGCTCGATGCGCTTGGCGGCCGCCTCGGTCCGCTCCGCCGCGGCCTGGGCGCTCGCAGCGGCCTTGCTGGCCCGATCCGCCGCGTTCTCGGCGCGCCTTACGTGGTCCTCGAGCGCCGTGGCCTTGGCGAGGCGCGGCCGCTCCGCGCCGCCCCAGACGAAGCCGAGACCCACGGTACCGACGTGGTTGCCGTCGTCGATTTCGTTGTCCACTTCGCCGAAGTCATCCCAGAACCACTCGTAGCGGTAACGGGCCACGAAAAAGGTCTGGTCGGTCAGGAAGAACTTGGCGCCCACGTTGGGCCCCACGGTTCCCGTGACATCGTCGTCGTTCCAGACGGCTCCCACGAAGGCTCCGAGGAAAGGCACGACGTTGCCCTCACCGAGCCCCAGGAAGTGGTAGTTGAGGAACGGGATCGTCGTGGCCTGCCAGATGTCCTCGGCGTCGTCCACGAAAGTGTAGGAAAGAGCCTGCCTTAGCCCGACCTGCCAGGCAGGGTTCGGGAGGTAGTAGCCGTAGGACACGTCTCCCGCGATGTTCCCCGTCTCTTCGTCCTGCGGCTTGAAGAAGCCTGCAGCGACCTGGATTTCGTGGTCGCCGGCCACGGGTTGCGCGAAAGCTGCGCCCGCGAAAAGCAGTGCGCCGAGCGCCGCGGTTGCGATGGCTTTGTTTTTCATCTTCACCCTCCTCCTTATTTTGGACGTCCCCTCTCGGGGACGGTTGTTCGTCTTCGTCCGACTTTCCGTCTTCTCGGTTTTCCGAGAAGACGGAGGGAAGCCCTGGATTTCCCTCAGGGCTTCCCGGCTTCTTCGTGGAGTACCAGCTCGGTAAGCCGGCCGTTCGGAATGTAGACCCGACGGCCGCTCTCGTCCCTCAAGCACGTGAAAAGTGCTCCTACCTGCTCCACCTCGCCGCGTTCTTCTCCCGCCGAGAGAACCACTCCCGGCCGCAAAACTTCCCTGGCATAGGTGCCCGCGATCACGTGTTTGGCGATGTCACGGCTACCGAGACCCAACGACAGAGCCAGCGCAGCTCCCGAAGCGACCAGGACGATCTCCACGGCGCGGTTCAGGAGACCGGCTTCGATCCGGAGCTGCGAGATGGCGAGACTCGCCACGAGCACCAGGAGAACGACATAGGTCACGTTCGAGAGGGCGCGGGCGTATTCGACGCCCAGGCTCTGCGTTCCGCTGCGGACGAGGTCGCGCAGGAAATGCGCCACCGTGACGCCGACGACAACCAGGAGGACCGCCCCGATCACGTTCGGAACGTAGCGCACCAGGGCTTCGATGGTTTCGGAAACGTTGGGAAGTGCCAGGGCTTCCGCCGCCGAAAGCAAGAACGTGAGAAAAACGAGCCAGAAAACCAGAATCCCGAGGATGTCGGATGCCGTCGCGGAAATGCCCGAACGGTCGAGAAGCGCCCGGAAGCCCACCCGGCGGCTCGCGTCGTCGAAGCCGATCCGCCGGAGGGAGGCGGTCACGAGCCGCCTCGCGCCCGTGGAAAGCACGTACCCCACCCCGAGGATGAGGGCCGCGCCCAGAAGGTTCGGCAAAAACCCGAGAAGCTTCGCCCAGAGAGCACCGAGCGGGTTCCAGACGGCGCCAAGAGGGACGGCGACGAGATCGCGAAAGGGGGTTTCCATGGCGTTTCAGGAAGCGTTTCGTTCGGGCGGGTTGGTTCCCGGGACTCCGAGGGCGGAGAAAACCAACGAGAGGACCCCGAGCCAGACGGTCACGAGCGAGAACTGCGCGAGGTCGCAAAGTCCGACCTCGAGGCGGATTCGGCGTAGCAGGCTTTCGACCCGCTCGGAGCTCTGGTTCCCGTTGGCTACGGCCAGGGTGGCTAGAAGAGGAGCCATCTCCTTTTCGACCTCGGCATATTTCCGCTCGGGTTCCATCCGCTCCGTTTAGACCGGCAGCAGCGGCGAAAAGTCACACTTGCCGAGGATTTTTCGCCTCGAGCTCCCGGTAGCGCTCTCGAAACCGCTCGAGCGCACGGTAGAGTCGCATTTTTGCCGCACTCAAGGAGATCTCCAGGGAGCCGGCGATTTCCTCGAGGGACAGTTCGGAGACGAACCGGAGCGAGAGGATCGTCCGGTCCTCCGGCGAGAGGAGCGAAAAGGCCCGGAACACTTCGCCGTGCTCCGGCGTGCCGGGGGGGTCGCTCGGGAGCTCGGGCGGGTCGTCCCCGTAGGGCTCCTCGGGGGCTCGCCTCGACAGTCGATCCGAGCAGACGTTGGCGACGATCCGGAAAAGCCAGGTCCGGAAGCGCGCCTTGGCTTCGAATCCCCGAAGGCCCCGAAAGACCCGCAAAAAAACCTCCTGTGCCGCGTCCCTCGCTTCCTCTTCGTCCCCCAACACCCTCTTGCAGGTCCGGAAGACCCGAGGTTCGTAGCGACGGACGAGCTCGGAAAAGGCTTCCGTCCGGTAGGGTAGTTCCTGGCGAGCCAGGGAGACCAGGGTTTCGTCCGTCATGGGCGCAGAAAGCGTAGGCCGGGCTCTCCCCCTCACGTAGAGCGGTAGTCAGACTCGAGCCTCTTGGGGCCCTCGTAAAGGCAAACCCTCCGTCCACGTTCTCGTAATCCCGAGAACGCGCGAGGCAAGGACGGGTTGCGGACCTGCCTCGGCCGGCGAGCTGGCTAACGAGCGAGAGGCAACGGTGGATGGGCTCCGCCGGAGGCCTCCCGCGGCAAGGGTGCCGGCCTTTCTCCGCGCGAGGAATGGGAGGACGCGGCGCAGTACACGCGGCGTGAAAAGCGCCGAGGGCGGTCGCAGCATGTGGACGACTTCCCCGATGCGGCGGCGAAGGAAGAGGTCGTCCCGCATGGCCTCGAAAAGGAGGTCCGTGTAAGCGTTGAAAAACCCGATCCCGCGAGGCCTCTTTCCGGTCGTCTCGGCAAGGTGGAAGTCCGCTCCCGTGGCCATGAGCCACGGGTCGCGGAGCACCCGGGCCTGCGTTGCGAAAAACGCTCGCGAGAAGTCGCGATCGAGCGTCTCGTGCTTCCGGAGGCAGTCGGCGAGAGCGCGCGCCGAAAGCGCAGCGCAGGTCATCCCCTGGCCGTAGATCGGGTTGAAGGAGCACACGCTGTCTCCGATCGCGACGAATCCGGCGGGTGCGTGGGCCCACCGGTGGTAGAGGCGGAAGCGGTTCGCCATGGCGTGGTTGTGGTAAAGGGGGCTCTCGGGCTCTCCGAGAGCCACGGCCCGGGCGAGGATCGGGGAGCGGAGACGCCCGAGCTTTTCGGCGAAGCCCTTTTCGTCCGGCGGACAGAGGCGCGCGAGGCCGCCCAGCGTCACCACCCAGCGGTGACCTTCGACGGGCGAGAGGACCGCCGCGGTCACGTCGTGGGGGAGCACAGGGTCGATCCAGATGCCTTTCCACCACCACTCCCTCGGCCACAGCTCCGGCGAGGGGGCCCGGTACCAACGCGTGGCGTACGCGGCATGCGCGTCGACCACGTCCTCTTCGGGGGGGCGAAGCCCCGCTCGGTCGAGCCAAGCGGGAACGCGGGTTCCCCGGCCACTCGCGTCGACGACGAGCTCTGCGTCGAGGGGCCGGGGGGCGTTTCCGGGCCCTTCCGAGACCACGACTCCCGTGACGCGAGGCGGGTCGCCGGGCGAGAACCGCAGGCCCACCACGCGGGTATTCTCGAGGAAGCGGACCCGTGGAAGCTTGCGGGCGAGATCCCGCACGACGGCTTCGATCAGGTTTCGGCTGGCGAAAAGCGTTCGGAGTCCCAGCCGTGCACGGGGAAGCCAGCCGTCTTTCTGGAGTACGGCGAAATCCCAGCTGAACTCGAGCTCGAGAGCCCCTTGCTGCCGCATCTCCGCCTCGAATCCCGGAAAGAGCGCTTCGAGTTCGCGCCGGCCCCGGATGAGGAGTGCGTGGATGTGACGGCTCTGCGGCACTCCCGGTCTTTCGTGCGGTCCGTCGGGGAGGCGGTCCCGCTCGACCACGAAGACCTCCCGGAAAAAGTCGGAGAGGACGCGGGCCGCGCAAAGGCCCGCGATACTGCCGCCGATCACGACCGCCCGGCCGTGCGGTGGTCGTGCCGGCGACCTCATGGCTTCCGTCTCCCCGGCCCTCGAATCTTCCTTGGTGGGACATCCCGAGGTTCCAGGCCCCGCAGAACCAGGTCGAGGGCTCGCTCGAGGGGTCGCGAAAGATTGCCGGGCAGGAGACCCAGCGCCCAGTCGCCCAGGAGCGCGAAGTAGGTGGCCGCGAGGACGGCTCCGGCCACGCCGGGGTCGACCTCGCGGCGGAATTCCCCCGAAGCCTGCCCCCGCCGAACGACGCCGGCGAGAAGACCGGCGAAGTCCTTCCCCTGTTCCCGCGTTTCGGACAGCACGGTGGGGCGGCGGAGCGCTTCGAGGATCATCCACCGGACCGACTCCGCGCTCCGCGAAAGCCGTCGCGCCAGGGACCGGAAGACCCACCGGAGGTCCTCCGACGCCGGTCTCGGACTCCGGCCGAGCCGGTCGGCGAGCTCCCGCACGACCTCCCGGCCGTACTCGAGCAGGAGGGCGTCTTTCGTCGGAAAGTGGAGGAAAAACGTCCCCCGGGCCACGTCGGCCCGCTCGCAGATCTCGTCGATGCTCACGGCGTCGAAGCCCCGCTCGAGGAAAAGCCGGACGGCGGCCTCGTAGATGCGGCGACGGGTTTCCCGTTTTTTCCGCTCCCGGCGGGGGACGTCCACGACCTCGATGGACTCGACCATATCGATGGACCCGAGTCTAGCAACGTCCCTTCCCCGGTCAATCGCCCTCTCCGGGAGAGCGGGCCCGGGGCCGTGCGGGGCGGCACGCGTTCCCGGGCGAGTGGTGCGTTGTCCGGGGGGCCGGGCCGCCGGGCGATTCCCGAGCGTGGCTTCGTCGCTACGCTCGGGGTCTCCCGGCCGGCCGCCCCGCTCCTCAAGGCCGGGACGCCTTCAATCGTCTTTTTCGAAGCGGAACTGGTCCTCGAGAAAAGGATCTTGCCTCAGCCGCCCGCGACGGCGGCCCTTGTCGTCGAAGAGCCGGTATTCGCCTTCGAGGAACGGGTCCTTCCGGAGGGTGCCGAGCCTCTTTCCGTCGTCCAGGATGTCGAACTGGTCTTCCAGGAAAGGGTTCCGCCGGATCGTTTTTTCGCGTCGCCCTTTTTCGTCGAGCAGGTGGTAGCGGTTCGGGTCGAAGGGATCCTGGCGGACGGAGCCGACGCGCCGGCCTTTCTCGAAAATGTGGTACTCGCCTCGCAGGAAGGGATCCTTTCGGATGACCAGGTCGCCCTCGTCGCCGGCGTGCGCGAGGAGGGGCAAAGCCAGCGCGAGCGCCAGGACGGCAGCGGGCGGGGCGAACTTCATGCCCCGAGAGTAGCTCAAGTCACGGGAGGTCGGAAGCACCTCCCGCAGGTTCGCGAAAAACCATTGCCTCGGAGCGGGTTTTTCTCGAAACCCCTCGTCCCCGCGCCGCCCGGAGCTCGTGGGGGCGCCTTCGCCGACCGCCACGCAGCCCGGGCGTCGCTCGAAAGCCGGCTTCTCGTCACCCCCGTCCTTCGTCCTTCTCCGGCTTGGGACTCAAGAGCTCGAGGGCGCGGTCGATGGCGGCATGAGGGCCGTAGAGGACCAGGACGTCGCCTTCCCGTAGGCGCACCGATCCGTCCGGGTTGGCCATGGGCTCCTCGCCCCGCACCAGCGCGAGAACGGCCGCGCCCGTCTCGCGGCGAAAGGCCAGCTCGGCCAGCGTCCGCCCGGCGGCGGGGCTTCCCGGCATGACCTCGGCCGTCTCGATCACGCCCGCGCGGATGAGCTCCCGCGCCCGATCGAGAAAGTCCGCCGACGGCTGCGTGCCGCGCAGGGCCTGGTAGTGGTCGAGACGGATCAGTGCTTCCTGGAGACGCGCGACGTTGCGGGGAACCCCGAGGTGCTGGAGGAGGCGGACGAAGAGTTCGATCGAAGCCTCGAACTCCGCGGGGATGACCTCGTCGGCTCCCAACCGCTCCACCTCGGGCACTTCGTCGACCCTCTGCGTCCGCACCAGGATGCGGGCGGCCGGGTTGAGCTGGCGGGCGAGCGAGACGACGCGCCGCGTCGTCACGGGGTCGCTCACGGCCACGACGACGGCGCGGCAACGTTCGATCCCGAGGCTCTGCAGCACGGCCCTGCGGGTCGCGTCGCCGAAGCGGACCGGCAGGTCTTCCTTCCGGCAAGCTTCGACGCGAGAGGGGTCGATGTCGACCGCGCAGAAGGGCACGGAAGCTGCCCGCAACACGCGCGCCACGGCCTGCCCGGTGTGCCCGAGGCCGACGATGACGACGTGCGAAGAGAGGGTGGTCGTAGCAGCCGTTTCTCGTTCCCGTTCCCGCCCGAGCCGCGTTCCCCACTCCAGGAGCCACGGCGTCGCGGCCATGGTCAGAATCGCCGTGCCGAAAAAGGCCTGCTCGAGTGCCGGGGAGAGAAGGCCCGCCGCGGCGGCCTGCCAGGCCAGCACGAACGAGAACTCGCCGATCTGGGCGAGCGCGAAACCCGCGACCACCGCGATCCGAAGGGAGCGCCACGCGATACCGACGGTCGCTCCGGAGACGGCTCCTTTGAGCACGACGAAGCCGAGCATGGCGAGGGCCGCTACGGGGTCTCCCGCTGCCAGTCGTGGTTCGAAAAGAAGGCCCACGCTCGTGAAAAAGATCGCCATGAAGGCGTCCCGCAGCGGCAGCAGCTCGGCGAAGACTTGATGAGCGAACGGGGAGCCCGAAAGCGCAAGCCCGGCAAGGAACGCCCCGAGTGGAAGGGAGAGACCGAAGCGCGCGGCAACGAGCGCGGTGCCGAACGCGAAGAGCACCGCGGCGAGGGAGAACACCTCCGGAACTCGCATGCGCGCGACGACGGCGAGAAACCGGGGAAGGAGCACGCGCGCGAGGAGCAGCAAGAGGACGAGGGCGGCCGACGCCTGCGCGAGGGCGAGAAGGGCTCCCTCGAGCGCTTTTTCCAGCGGGCCGCTGAGAACCGGGAGGAGAAGCATCATGGGGACGAGCGCCAGGTCCTGCAGGAGGAGGACGCCGAGGGCGGCCTGGGCATGGGGAGCGTCCACCTCGCCGCGGTCGGAATAGAGCTTGAGCACGAGCGCCGTGCTCGAGAGCGAGACGAGAAAGCCCACGGCCACCGCTTCCGGCCAGCTCGTTCCGAGCCACCGGAACCCCGCGGCCGTGAGCAACGTGGTGAGCAGAACCTGCGCCGTCCCGCTCGAGAGCATGCGGAAAGCAGCCCGGCGGATCCGTGCGAGCGAGAACTCGATACCGACACCGAAGAGAAGAAGAGCGACCCCGAGCTCGGCGAGCTGCTCGATTCCCTCCGACCGCGCCACGAGCCCGAGCCCACCCGGGCCGGCAAGCACCCCCACCAGGAGGTAGGCGGCGAGCGGGGGAAGGCGGAAGAACCGGCCGGCGAGCAGGCCGCCGAGTGCGACGGCCAGAAGGAGGACGACGTCCGCGAGCATCGGCCTTTCCGTAGCACGGAGGGCCGTCGTCTGTCGCGTTCGGGGGGTTCGTCACAAACACGACCACGGCCACCCGGAGGGACGCGCTCCGTCGCGTCCTGGGGAGGGGGCGGACGGAGGCGCCATGCATGAACACGGACCCGACAGAGCGGCTCCCTGCGATCACCACGGCCACGACAGAGCGTGGCCCGCCGATCGCACCTTCGAAACGCCGCGCCTGCGGTGGGCGGCACGCACTCCGTCGCATCTGCCGGAGGGACGCGCTCCGTCGCGTCCGGGGGAGGGGGTGGACGGAGGCGCCATGCATGAACACGGACCCGACAGAGCGGCTCCCTGCGATCACCACGGCCACGACAGAGCGTGGCCCGCCGATCACGTCCCGTGGGGGACCGACCCCCCACGCGTCGGCACCGACCCGACAGAGCGGGTCCCTCCCAGCCAATTCGAAGTGCGGCGTTGCGATAGACGCTTCCACGAGACGTTCGATTCGGAGGGACGCGCTCCGTCGCGTCCTGGGGGCGGAGGGATGCATGCGGCCGTGCGCATCCGAGATCGACGTTCCCGCCACGACGAACACGGCCACCCGGAGTCGCGTCCGGGGGTAGTCCCCACGGCTCGCACGTGCTAGGCGAAGCGCCCGATGCGGCGGCTGCGGTTCGACCGGAACGAGCTCGCGGGGAGCTTCGGCGACATCGGGACCGACGTTCCGCTTCTGATGGGAATGATTCTTTCCGCCGGTCTCGACAGCGCGAGCGTCCTCGTCGTTTTCGGGGCCCTCCAGATTCTCACGGGTCTTTTCTACGGGCTCCCGATGCCCATGCAGCCGCTCAAGGCCATGGCCGTCATCGTCATCACACAGCAGGTGGCCGCCCCGGTCCTTTACGGTGCGGGGTTCGCGATCGGAGCCGTCATGCTGCTCCTCTGCGTTACGGGCCTTCTCGACGCCCTGGCTCGTGCGATCCCCAAGTGCGTGGTGAGGGGGATCCAGTTCGGGCTGGGCCTTTCCCTCGCTCGTCTTGCTCTCGGGAAGTACGTGGCCGGCGACGGCATCGAAGGCTACGCGTTGGCTCTTTTCGGCTTCGCGGTGATGGCCGCCCTCTGGGGGAACCGTCGCTTCCCGCCCGGGCTCCTCGTGATCGGCGCCGGCGTCGCCTACGCGGCGTTCTTTCGGCTCGACGCACGCGAGGTCCAGGACGGCGTCGGGCTCGCCTGGCCCGCTTTTCACGCGCCCTCGCTCTCGGACATCGTGACGGGATTTCTCCTCCTTTCCTTGCCCCAGATCCCGCTTTCGCTCTCGAACTCGATCATCGCCACGCGACAGACGATCGCGGACCTCTTTCCCGAAAGGCACGTCACGATCCGGAAGATCGGCTTCACCTACGCCTTCGTGAACCTCGTGGCGCCTTTCCTCGGAGGGATTCCTGCTTGCCACGGTTGCGGCGGACTCGCGGGGCACTATGCCCTGGGGGCGCGCACGGGGGGGTCGGTCGTACTGTACGGCAGCTACTACCTCGTTCTCGGGCTGTTCCTGAGCCGGGTCGCCGGGGAGATCATCTCGGCATTTCCGCAGGCTCTGCTCGGCGTCGTGCTCGTTTTCGAATCTCTCACGCTTCTCGGCTTCGTTCGCGACCAGACCGGATCGCAGCGCGACCTTTCCATTGCTTTTCTCGTGGCTCTGGCGGTGTTCGCCTTGCCGCAGGGATACGTGGTGGGACTCGTTCTGGGGACGGCGCTCTATTACCTGGGCGCGTTCCGAGAGAAGGGAGCGCACGAGGGCTGACAGAGTCGAGTCGCGGACACGCCCGATCGCGGAGAACGAGAGAGAGCGGGAATCGGCCCTCCCGCGGTTGCCGGGGGGAGAGCGGTCGAGAGCGACAAAGTTCGGGAAATCTTCTTCTGTCCTTCACCGTCCCGTAACGCGGCGACGCTAAAAAAACGGGCGACAACGAACCTCTTCGCTTCCCTGCGTTGTTCGGATCGCGAACCTCCCCGTGCCGCGCAGGGCTCTCGAGCGGGGCCGGGAAGAAGCACCGCGGAGCCGCGCAAGGCAGGTCGGAGAGGATTCTGGAGATCGGAAACAGGTGCTCGAGCTGTGGCGGACACCGAAAACTCGGGGGTACGGGCTCTCCGGCAGCGGGTGGTAGCTGCGCGAGTTCGCCCGGGCGGGCCCTACCGCGGAAGCAAAAGGCGAAAGGAGGAAAAAGGGATGGCAAAATTTCGTGTTCGGTTCCTTGCTCCGGGCATGTTTCTCGTCCTCTGTGGCGTGAATGCCCTCGCGGCGTCCCCTGACGATGGCTTCACTTTCGCGTACAAGCCCGGGAAGGGCTTCCAGATCCAGACCGCGGACGGGAGCCATGCGTTGAGCGTGGGCGGGCGGATCCAGCTCCGCTACACCGCAGCCGATCTGGAAGAAGAAAAGGACCGGAGCACCTTCCGGGTACAGCGAGCGCGGTTCTGGTTCGTCGGGCATGTTTACGACCCGCGCTTGCGCTACGGCTTCCAGGGTGACATCGCGGACGACTTCGAGCTCAGGGACGCGTACCTCGAGATCGCGCACCTCGAACGTGCCGTCCTCAAGCTCGGTCAGTACAAGGTCCCCTTCAACCGGCAGCAACTCACGTCTTCCGCCAGGCTCCAGTTCGTGGACCGCTCGATCACGAACGCGGAATTTCTTTTCGGCGACGACGGCCGGGACGTCGGGGCCATGATCTACGGCGATCTCCGGCCCGACCTCCTGGCGTACCAGGTCGGCGTCTTCAACGGTTCGGGACCGAACACCGTCAACGACAACGCGAGCCACCTGGTGGTCGGGAGGCTCCTGTTTACGCCCCTGGGTCCCTTCGAAGATTACTACAGCGAAGGCGACCAAGTCGGTGAGCGGCGTGCCCGCTTCGGCATCGGTGTGGCTGCGGGTTTCGAGGCGGACGAGAAGCGAGGCAGGACCGTCGAAAGGACGGGGCTCGTGGCTCTGCCCGGGTTTCGAGAAGCCGACATCCTGGGGGTGACCGCCGACGCCCAGTTCAAGTACGCCGGGTTTTCCGTTCTCGGGGATTACCACTTCCGGCGTGTCGACCCGGATGGCTCGGGTCTTTCGTCGTTCGATGCCCACGGGTTCGTCGTCCAGGCGGGCTACTACCTCGTTCCGCAAAAGCTCGAGATAGCCGCGCGTTACGCCTGGGTGGATCGGAACGACGACGTGGGCGACAACGGTGAACGGGAGTACGGGGGGGCGCTGGCTTATTACATCTCGGGGCACAACCTCAAAATTCAGGCCGATCTACGCGAGGTCGATCGTGAACGACCGGGGGCGGATACCAAGAACGATCTCGAAGGACGTCTCCAGATCCAAGCGATTTTTTGAGCCCCTTTGCGCCCCGGCCCCCCCGGGACGCGACGGAGCGCGTCCCTCCGGGTGCGGTGTTTCGCCCGACGAATCGGAGGGCCACGCTCTGTCGTGGCCGTGGTTGCGAACGACGCCGATGGTCGTCGCAATGATGAGCGGGCGCGTCGTCCTCCGTGGCTCCCCGGGATGCGACGGAGCGCGTCCCTCCGGGTGCGGTGTTTCGCCCGACGAATCGGAGGGCCACGCTCTGTCGTGGCCGTGGTTGCGAACGACGCCGATGGTCGTCGCAATGATGAGCGGCCGCGTCGTCCTCCGTGGCTCCCCGGGACGCGACGGAGCGCGTCCCTCCGGGTGCGGTGTTTCGCCCGACGAATCGGAGGGCCACGCTCTGTCGTGGCCGCGGTTGCGAACGACGCCGATGGTCGTCGCAATGATGAGCGGGCGCGTCGTCCTCCGTGGCTCCCCGGGACGCGACGGAGCGCGTCCCTCCGGGTGCGGTGTTTCGCCCGACGAATCGGAGGGCCACGCTCTGTCGTGGCCGTGGTTGCGAACGACGCCGATGGTCGTCGCAATGATGAGCGGCCGCGTCGTCCTCCGTGGCTCCCCGGGACGCGACGGAGCGCGTCCCTCCGGGTGCGGTGTTCCGCCCGACGAATCGGAGGGCCACGCTCTGTCGTGGCCGCGGTTGCGAACGACCCCGATGGTCGTCGCAATGATGAGCGGCCGCGTCGTCCTCCGTGGCTCCCCGGGACGCGACGGAGCGCGTCCCTCGGTCACGCCGTCTGTCGGGTCCAGGTTTGCATGTCGAAGTAATCCCGCCAGGCTGCGATCTTGCCTTGGCGGATCTCGAAGACGCCGGCCACGGGAAGTTCCACCTTCTTCTCGCCCATCCAGAACCGGTCGACCCGCTCGGTGAAGACTCTGTCTCCGGAGGAGGCGATCCCGAGAATCTCGAACTCGATCTCCCGCGCGGGTGGCACGAAGAACTCGAAGACCTGCCGGATGGCGGCACGACCCCGAACGGGTTCCATCGGCATGTTGTGGTAGACGGCATCCTCGGTGAAAAAGCCGAGAAGTTCGTCGATGTCCCGACGCTGCCAGGCCGCACAGAAATCCCGCACGAGCTTTTCGTTGGCTTCGTTCATGTTTGCCCTCCTTCGGTAGACCGACCTTCCAGCGCCCGGAAGGCCGGAGTTCTCACCTCGCTCGGCTGCGCGATCAGCCTGTCTCCCTTTCCTTCTTCTCTCCCGCTTCTCTTCTCGCCTTCGCCTCCGCGCCTTCGCCCTGCAGGGCTTCCCCCGCGGTTCCGGCTCCGACGCCCGCTCCGCCCGGCGCGCGAGCACCACGCGTTCTGCCCGGAGTGTGCGCGCGAATCGCCGGCTCTCCCGCTCGAGCGTCGCAAGCTCCTCCCGGGTGTAGACGAGCACCTCGCACCCGATCCCGGCTCCCCGAAAGTAACGGGAGAACCGCGCGCTGCGCTCGAGAAAGGGCTCCGTGGCTTCGCTCAGAACCACGATCAGGTCCGCGTCGCTCCCCGGCGTCGCTCGCCCGCGCGCCAGCGAGCCGAAAAGCCACACCTCCTCCACTCCGGGCTCCGCGGCCAGAAGCTCGCGTGCTTTCTCACGTAGCAGCGCCCACGGCGCGTCCTGCGTCGAGGCGGAAAATCCTCACGTTACGCCCGCGATAGAATTCTTCGACAAACGGCAAGGATCGCCTCCGCATCGGCAATGGCACGCTCGGCTTCCTCTCGGGTGTAGAAGTCGGCCGGCGCTCCCGCGGGGAGCCCGTTGGGGTACCG
>BPIQ01000004.1 GCA_026004195.1 Candidatus Binatia bacterium | reverse complement strand
GACTCCCACTCCGACGCCGACGCCCACCGCCACGGGAACGCCCACGCGCACGCCTTCCGAATCCGAAAGTGGGCTGTGCGGAGACGGGTTCGACAACGACTTCGACGGGGACACGGACTGCGCCGACCCGGACTGCCAGACCGACCAGTCATGCCTCCGGACGGCGCCGGCTCTCTCGGGAGCGGGGCGCTTTTTGCTCGTGGCGCTTCTTGCGGGCGCGGCTTTCCTGGGTTTGCGTGCCTTCTTTCGTTCCCGCCCCGCCGGTGCACGTGAGGCAAGCAGCTAGGGAACGGACGAGCGGCTAGGGCATCGAGAAGGGGCGGAGGAGATTTCCTCCGCCCTTTTTTTGCCCGCAACCGTAGGAACCCCCGCTCCCTCGGGTTCCCTCGGATCGGAGGGCACCCCGCTCTGTCGGGTCCGTGTTCGTTCGTGGCACTTGGCCGTGATCACATGTGCGACGCCCGCCCGGGACGCGACGGAGCGCGTCCCTCCGGGGGGACGTGTTCTCGGGAACCACGCACAGCACGCGTTCGCCTCGTCGTGGCCCATCGGAGAGCCACGGGTTCGCGAAGGAATTCCCCGCGGGCCGAATTTCCCCCGCAAAAATCCCGTAAAGAACGCGGTCCGCAACAAGGCGGGCGGATATTTTTCACATCCTCCACGCTCTCTCGTGGCCGTGGTCGTGTTTGCGACGATCCCCCGGGACGCGACGGAGCGCGTCCCTCCGGGGGAGCATCTTTTCCCGAGCAAGGCCGCTTGCTAACGGGAAGAAAACCCCATGTCGGGACGCCAAGAAAAAGTCGTCGTGGTGGCCGTCAACCTCGAGGGATTCGATTCGGCCTTCGCTCCGGTGCGGGATCTTTCGGACCGCGTCGAGCTCGTCCACGCTGCCTACGAGACGTCCTGGGAGGAGGTTTCGGCCCGACGTTCGGGCCGGCCTTCCCCCAGGCCCGAGAAGCTCACGCCCGAACTTCTCTCCGCGCTCGAGAGGGCAGAGGTCGTCTTCGGGTTCGTTCTGCCCCGGAATCTCCCGCAGCTCGCCCCGCGCCTTCGCTGGGTGGCTACTCCGGCCACCGGGTTCGACCAGCTCCGGGGCTGCGGCGTTCTCGAATCCGGGATCCCCGTCACGTCGGTGGGCGGGCTCTTTGCCCCGGACATAGCCGAGCACGTCTTCGCCAGCGTGCTTTTTCTCGCCAAGCGTCTTCGGACTTTCGAGGACCAGAGACGTCGGCGCGAGTGGCGGATGCGGCGCGTCGAGTTCCTGCACGGGAAGACTCTGGGACTCGTCGGAGTGGGAAACATCGGGAAGGCCGTGGCCGCGCGGGCGAAAGCCTTCGGGATGCGGGTCGTCGGCGTGGGCCGCTCGTCTTCCGAAGGCCGAACCGTGCCCGGCGTCGATCGGCTTCTGGAGCGCCGGGAACTCCCGATGCTGCTGCGCGAGGCGGACGTCGTGGTCGTGGCCGTAGCCGACACCCCCGAGACGCGAGGCATGATCGGCGAGCGCGAAATCGGGGAGATGAAGCCCACGGCCTACCTCGTCAACGTCTCCCGGGGTACGGTCCTCGACGAGCCCGCGCTCGTGCACGCTCTCGAATCCGGCCGTCTCCGGGGTGCGGCGCTCGACGTGTTCGAGACCGAGCCGCTGCCGCCCGAGAGCCCGCTCTGGGAACTCGAGAACGTGCTCGTGACCCCGCACGTCGCAGCCAACGCGGAAGACTACATGCCGCGGGCCATCGCGCAGTTCGCCGAAAACCTCCGCCGCTATCTCGAGGGAAAGCCGCTCGAGAACCGCTACGACCCTGTCCGGGGTTACTGAAATTCCGCGGGGATCGTGAAGGAATCCGCTGCGTCGGCCATGCTGCGCGCGAAAAAACCCGGCGAAGCCACGTGACCCGCCGAAGCGGGCAAAAGCTTTTCCTCCACTCTGCAGGTCCGGGCGCGGTCCGACACGCGGCAGGTTCCGGGCGGTAGGCCCCGACGAGCTCGGACCCCGGTTTGCCCTGGCCGCTCACGGCGTCTTTTTCTCTTCCACGTGGAGCTGCTGGATTTTTTCTCGCCGGCGGACTAGCGAAAGCGCGAGTCCACCCGCGCGAAGGGATGGGGAGGAGCCCGAGCCCGAAGACTCCGGAAAGACGAACCGCAAGATCGGAGAGCACAAAACGGAGGACGAAGGGCAGGCTACCCGAGCATCCGGACGAAAGGAGAAAGGGTCGTGGCGAAAGACGGCTTTCGCGTCGCCGACAGCGACATGCACGTGTTCGAGCCTCCGGATCTCTGGCAGCGTTATATCGACCCCGCGTTTCGGCACGTGGCACCCGTGGGGCTCACGGAAATGCGACGGGACATGCGGGTGCGGGTGAAGTCGGCGGTCCTTCTCCGGATCGGATCCGTCCGGCCACTCCGCGAGGGAGCGGACCCCTGGAAGCAGGATTACGAGAGCGTGTACGCCGAGGCCGAACGGCGGAACTGGGATCCCGACTCCCAGCGCGATGCCATGGATCGCGAGGGGCTGGACCTGGCCGTCCTCTTTCCGACGCGCGGCCTTTTCGTCCTCGGGCTCGACACGCCGCAGGTGGTAGGTCCCGACGGGCTCGAGCCCGAATTCGCGGCGGCCATCGCCCGGGCCTACAACGACTGGCTCCACGACTTCTGCCGCGCGCATCCGGACCGTTTTCTCGGCGCGGCGATGGTCGCACCCCACGACGTGGGGGCGGCCGTTTCCGAGGCGCGAAGGTGCGTGGAAGAGTACGGGTTTCGCGCCGTCTTCCTCGCCCCGGGCTGCGTGAACCGCCGCCCCTGGCACGATCCGGCCTACGACCCCCTCTGGGCCGAGTGCGAGCGGCTCGACGTTCCCGTGGCGTTCCACGGAGGGGGGCAGACCTACCTGAGGCCGGACTTTTCTCTGGAGGTCTTCGACAAGCTTCTCATGTGGCACACCTTCTCCCAGCCCCTGGGCGTGATGTCGGTGGCGGTGAGCCTCACGGCCGGAGGGGTCTTCGAGCGGTTTCCCCGGCTTCGGGTGGCTCTCCTCGAGGGGAACTGCTCCTGGGCTCCGTGGCTTTTCTACCGGCTCGACGAGCACTACGAGTGGCTCGGTGCGTACGAAGCGCCCGACCTCCGGCGGAGAGCCTTCGGAGTATTTCCGGACGAACTGTTTCGTTTCCGTCGATGCGGACGAGGAGCCCGTGCGGCAGTACGTGGAAGTTTTCGGCGACGAGAACCTCGTTTTTTCGACCGACTACCCGCACGCGGATTCCAAGTTCCCGCATGCGGTCGAGACCTTTCTCCGCCTCCCGATCCCCGAGGAGTCGAAGCGGAAGATCCTCTGGGAGAACTGGAAGCGGCTCTACGGCGTCTGACGCCGGAACCAGCCGCGCCCGACCCCGAGAAACATGCTTCCCGCGACGAGCGAGGCCACGGGCAGGAGCGAGGCCGGACGGCCGAGGAGTTCGTGCGCCGGCAGGGCATGGGCGAACTGCGCGAGCAGGAGCGCGGAGCCCAGGATCGGCGCGAGAGCGAGGAGCGCGACGCCGAGCCCCGAACAAAGTTGCCGGAGTCCCAGGACCTCCCGGCGAAGGTTCTCGTAGAGACGGGTTTTCTCGAACGCCACCCCGATGTCCGCCGCGAGCGCCTCGAGAAGCCTCAGGTCTTCTTCCGTCTCGGGCTTGCGCGGGTTCAGGACCTCCACGACCCCGAGGGTCTTCTCGCCGGCGCGCAGCGGCGCGCAGAGGATCGTCTCCGTCTTGAGACCGGTGCGTGCATCCACCTCCGGATAGAAGCGGGAATCGCTGCGGGCTCCGGTGACGCGAACGGCCTCGCCGTGCTCGAGAACCCATCCGGCGATACCCTTGTCCGCGGGCACGCGCACGTGCGCGAGCTCCTCTCCGGATCGCTCGTAACCCGGCCGCTGCCGGACGAGGGGGAAATAAAACTCGCTTCGCGCCTCGTCGAGGAGGAGGATGGAGCACCCTTCGGCATCGAAAAGCTCGCGGGCGCTCGAGACGACGAAACCGAGAAGCTCTTCGAGGTTGGCGAAGGTGGCGAGCCTGCGGCTCGTTTCGTACAGGAGATCGAGGCGCGCTCGGGTTTCACTCCCGTCTTCCGGGCTTGTCATGGCGGATCCTAGGCGTTTCGGGGAGACGATTGCAAGCGGAGGACCGCAGCGACGTCCGAGGCTTCCTTCGGGTGTTCGGGGGCGAGCCGATGCCGGTCGAAATTCACCTGCGGGAGCCACGGATCTTGCGGCCGGTCGGCTTCCGCCGGCTTCCGTGGCGCAGGAGCGCTCGTTCGCGGGGATCGGGCAGGGAATTGCCCGGGAAAGAGGTTGGACAAAGACCTGCGCGCCGTGGGATATAGCATTTTTCGTTCGCGCCAACGCGGTTCGGCAGGTACGGGTTTTCGCGGGAGAAGAACCAACCGAAACAGGAAAAAGCCTTCGGATGCGCTCTCGACTTCCTGGGAGGGCGGTCAGAGGAGGGAGAGATGGCCATCGACTTCACGTTTCCACCCGATGTCGAAGAGGTCCGGCAGAAGGTCCGGAAGTTCGTCGAAACGGTCGTCCGCCCGGCGGAAGCACGGATTCGCGAGCGGCCGGGTGACCGGCGGTACCTGATCGAAGCGATTCTCGAGATGCGGGCCGCTGCGAAGGAGTGGGGGCTCTGGCTGCCCCACATGCCGAAGGAGTACGGCGGGATGGGTCTCGGGCACGTCGCCATGGCGGCCGTGCAGGCCGAGGCGGCGAAATCCCCCTTCGGCCCTTTCGCGCTCAACGCGCAGGCTCCCGACGAAGGGAACATGCACACGCTGCTCCACTGGGGAACCGAGGAGCAGAAGGAGCGCTACCTCCGGCCCCTGTGCGAGGGGAAGATCCGGTCCTGTTTTGCCATGACGGAGCCGGAAGTCGCGGGCTCCGACCCTACCCTGATCCAGACCCGCGCCGTCGAGGACGGGGACTTCTGGGTGATCAACGGTCACAAGTGGTTCATCTCGGGGGCGCGGGGAGCGAGCTTCGCCATCCTGATCGCCCGCACCGAAGAAAATCCTCCGATTCCTCAGGCCGCGAACTCCGCGTTCCTCGTCGACCTTCCCGCCGACGGGTGGGAAGTCGTGCGGGACATCGAGACGATGGCGGGTAGCCACAACCACTGCGAGATCCGGATCACGAACCTCCGGGTCCCGAAGAAAAATCTCCTGGGCCAGCGCGGGCAGGGGCATCTCCTCGGGCAGGCTCGGCTCGGCCCCGCGCGGCTCGCCCACTGCATGCGGTGGATCGGGCAGGCCGAGATCGCCCTGGATATGATGGTGGACCGGGCGCTCAAGCGGTACGCCCACGGTTCCTACCTCGCGGAAAAGCAGGGGATCCAGTGGATGATCGCCGACTCCGCCCTCGAGCTCTATCAGGCGAAGCTCATGGTGCTCCACGCCGCGTACAAGATCGACCGGGGAGAGGACTTCCGGAGCGAGGTTTCGATGGCGAAGCACTTCGTGGCGAGGATGCTCGGCCGCGTCATCGACCGGGCCATCCAGGTGCACGGCGCGCTCGGGTACTCGAAAGACACTCCGCTGGCCGACATGGCCCTCCACGCCCGTTGGGCGCGTTTTGCGGACGGCGCCGACGAGGTCCACCAGTGGCGCATCGCGGAGCGCACGATCGAGGCGTACAAGAAGTTCGGAACGACCAAGAAGGCGACGGGGGACTTGCCGCTCTAGGTGTCGGCGCGACCGTTGCGGGCCCCGGGGCACCTCCACGGGCGGGGAAGACGTGAAAAAATCCGCCGCACGCGACCGCGCCCCGCGACTTCATTTGGATTTTTTCGCGCGAAATGCGGCCGACGGGGAATTTTTTCACGAACCCGGGGCTTCGTCCGCCCGGCCGTTCCCCCTCGCGAGCCCGAGCGCCTCCGCATTCGCCACCTTCGCAGCCGTCCGATCCCTCCGCTAGATTCTGTCGTCCTCTCGACCAGAAACAACGTGTGTGGATCCAACAGCTAGCGGCCCATTTCCCGCGAGAGCAGGTCCGGTGCCGTGCGGGCGCCAAGCCCGAAAGCGTGGCGGCTCGGGGACAGTGTCGCGTTCCCCGGGCCCTACTCGGCCTTCCGGCCCGACGGTCTCGTGTGTTCCGGGGCTCACCCCCTCAGCGCGAACCGTCCTGCGACGAGGGGCAGGTCGAGCCAGCTCTTCAGGCCGGGCTCGGCCGCGCACACCGCCGGAATGGCGTTCACGAGCCGCATCGCCGTGCCCACGCAACCGTCGATGTTGTGGTCCGGGCTCCGGAATCCGATCTCGAGGGTGCAGCGCATCGACGGCATTCCCTCGATCGTGACCCGGTAAGTCCCGGGTCCGACTCCTCGGGGCCAGTCCGGTGCGATGTCGTCCCGGAGCCGCGTCACGTGCTCCACGACGATGACGGGTTTTCCCCCGACGATTCCCGAAACTTCGAAATGAATCCCGGCAACCGTGCCCTTCTCGATCCGGCCGCAGGAAATCTCGAAGCTTTCTTCGGCGACGGCCACCTCGTGCCACTCCCGCACCTCGTCGAGCTCGACCTCGAGGGCGTCGGCCAC
The DNA here is from genome assembly GCA_026004195.1 of Candidatus Binatia bacterium. Classification (NCBI taxonomy): domain Bacteria; phylum Candidatus Binatota; class Binatia (SeqCode); species Binatia bacterium. Next base: position 136,943 of record BPIQ01000004.1, on the reverse strand, counting down.
CATGCGAACGGAAGGACCCCAGGCGAGACTCAAGGAACCCGGAAGCAGAAGCGGGACGGACGTGCCCGGGGGCTTCCCGAATCCCATGACCTCGAAGAGCGTCTCGGGCTGGTCGTAGCTCGCGTAGTCGAAGATTTCCTGAGCCCGGATCGATTCGATCCGTTCCGAGAGGCTCGACAGCACGATCGGAAGCGCGTCGGGCGAGAACCCCGGATCGATCCCGGAGCAGTAAAAGGTCGCCCCACCCTGTTGGCAGGCTTCCTCGAGGGCCTGAGCGTATTGCGGCACGACCTGCCAGGGGTAGATCAGAGGGACGAAGGAGCTCGTCACGACGTTTTTCCCGGAGGCCAGGATGCGGCACATGTCCTCGACGGCCTCGTTCGGGCGGAAGTCCGTGGCGGCCGTGTAGCACACGCAGTCGGCATCGAGCTCGAGAAGGTCCCGGGCATTCGTGGTTGCCTTGACTCCCGTGGGCTCGATCCCGCAGAGCTCGCCCGCGTCCTTGCCTTCTTTCTCCGCGCTACTCACCCACACGCCGACGAGCTCCATCTCGGGGTGGCGGGCGATGGCACGGAGCGAGTGTTTGCCCACGTGCCCCGTGGCCCACTGGATCACGCGATATTTTCTCGTCATTCGTATTCCTCCCCCTTCGCCTGGCGTTCGGAACCCGCAGTTCCTCTGCCGTTACACCGAAAGTCCCCCGAGGAAAAGCGGAAGCGCGGAGGCGACGGAGCACGTCCCTCCGGCGGGACGCGGCACTCCGGGCGTGCAATCGGAGGGACCCGCTCTGTCGGGTCCGTGTTCATTCGTGGCATCGGCCGCGATCGGACACACGATGAAGGGTTTGTCCCGGCCCCCCGGGACGCGACGGAGCGCGTCCCTCCGGGTGGCCGTGTGCGCGAATGATACCGGCGATCATCGACGACGTCCGACCGCCGGATGCCCCGCCCCCCGGGGACGCGACGGAGCACGTCCTCGGGGGCGGCGCGGCGCGGGCCGGACGGTCCGCTTGAGCCCCAGGGCCGTTCTGAGGGAAAATGACGGGGCCGAACGAGCGGGAGTCAGCGCGGGAGGGCGCGCCATGAAAACGGTCCGAGACATTCTCAAGCAGAAGGGGAACACGGTCTGGTCCGTTTCTCCGGACACGACGGTTTACGACACGCTGAAGGTGCTCGCGGAAAAGGACATCGGCGCCGTACTCGTCCTCGACGAACGGGGGCACCCCGTCGGGATTTTCTCCGAGAGGGATTATGCTCGCCAGGTCGTGCTCAAGGGAAAGACGTCCAAGGACACCGCCGTCCGGGAAATCATGACGACGCGGCTCGTCTTCGTGCGGCCGGATCAGGACGTCGAGGAATGCATGGCTCTGATGACCGACAAGCGCATCCGCCACCTGCCGGTCATGGAAGAGGGGAAGCTCGTAGGCATCATTTCGATCGGCGACGTCGTCAAGGCCGTCATCTCCGAGAAAGAGTTCCTGATCGAGCAGCTCGAGAACTACATCACGAGCTGAGGGCGCGGGCGAGAATTTCCTCGGCCTCGAGCCCCCGGAGCCAGACCGTCCTCCAGTACTCGGGGGGAGCCGCCACGACGCGGAGAGGCTCGCCGCTCAGGGGGTGAGGAAAGTCCACGCGGACCGCGTGGAGGGCCATCGGAGTTCCGGGCACCGCCTCTCGGTCGTGCCGGGGATCCCCGAGAACCGGGTGACCGCGCATGGCGCACTGGAGCCGGATCTGGTGCGTCCTTCCGGTCTTCGGCAACACCTCGAGCCAGGTTTTCTCTTCGCTCTGCGAGAGCACCCGGAAGGTCGAGACGGCCGTGACCGGGCGGATGCGTTCGCCGCGCCGGCGGACGAAGGTGGTTTCGATCCGGTTCCACGACCTTCGCCATCGCCCTCGCACGACGGCCCAGTACGTCTTGCGGATGCGGTGTCGGGCGAAAATCTCCGCCATCGCGGCGTTGACGACGCGCTTTTTACCGAGAAGGAGGACACCCGTCGTGTCCGCGTCGAGGCGGTGGAAAAGGACGAGTTTCCGTCCTGTTTTCCACTCGAGCCAGTCCTGGAGATTGGGCCGACCGGGGTCGCTCGTCGCGTGGACGGCGAGGCGCGGCGGCTTGTTCACGGCAAGGAGGAACTCGTCCTCGTAGAGGATTTCGACTTCGATTTCGACCTTTCGAGAGTCCCCCTTCACCTCCGGACCTCCTCCCAGCACGCCTCGAGGAGCCTCCGAGAGGCGACGGCTGCCCTCGGACGTCTCGGCCGTACCGTAGGGAACTCCGCCGGCTTCCTCGCAGCGTTTTCCTTCGGTTTCCGTCCAGCAGCGCTTTCCGGTTCGGTCCACGCAGACGGTCATTCTTTTCGGAAGCTCCCGGGCGGACTCTTCGGGTGTGGGGCCCGTGCGGCTCGACTGTTCGAGCTCCTCGAGAAGGGGCACCTCCGGCTTTTTCTCTCCGGCCACGCGGTCTTCCCCCGCCGAGGCGAGGGCGACGAGGAGGACTCCCAGGCTTGCAAGCCGCACGGTGCGTCCCATGGGTCACCCGCTCCGGAGCGCCACGGCGAACCCCACCATGGCGAGCGCGACCACGGCCCAAAGAAGTTCCGCCGCGGCCAGAACGAAAAGAATCCACTGCGTTCGCCGCCCCTCGAGGTCGAGAGTGCGGTAACGCGACGTGCCGAGGAGAATCGAAAGGACGGGAAGGACTGCCAGAAGGAGGGCGGGGACGAAACTCGGGGGGAGAAGCTCCCGGCGGATGGAGAGAAGGTAGCCCACGGAGATCACGGGATGCACGCTGAGCAGTACGGCCTGGGCTCTCATGGCGAGGATTCCTCGGGAGCCGTGAACTCCGAGAGAAGACCGCCGGGTCCTTCCGCTTCTTTCTCGGCTCTTTCCGCGGCTTCGAGGAGGTCGGGGTCCCCGTAGGGCTCTTCCCGGAAGTCGTCTGCGCTGTACGCCTTCGTACGGTGCGCGTCCTCGACCAGGCGGTTTTTCGCGTTCGGCATGGTCGTTGTCGTCGAAAGGGCCACGAAACGGAGGAGGTAGGGCCCGTCGATGCCTCGGGTGCGAATTGCCCGGCCGAAAAAGACGAGACGCATCCAGTGATTTCCGGGCGCGAGCTCCGCTGCCGTTTGCGCCCAGGCGATCGGATGGCGTCCGTCTTCGCTGTACAGCGTGGCTTCGAGGTGGAAGCGCCCCGCCGTATGAACCCGGACCTCGCTGTCCACGACGAGGTTCCCGTCCTCGAGCGAGTCCCGGAAACGACCGGTGAGCACGGCTGCGGGCACGCTGTAGAGAAAACCCGACGCCACGCTTCGTTCGAGCCCCTCTTCGGTCACGGCCTCCACCCGGACGAGAAAGGACTCGGCGAGCTCCGGCCAGAACTCTTCGGGAAGCCGCACGCGGGCCGTGTAAAGAAGATCTCCCGCGATCGCGTCCCCGGCTTTTCCGTCGTCCCGGTAGCGGAACTCACCGAGGGGCTGCATCGTCTCGGTCAGGAGAGTGCCCCGAATCTCCTGTGCGGGTACGCGCCCGCCCTCGACCGTGAGGTAGGCGTAGAGCAAAACGGGCTCGGGAGCCTCGAAGCTCGTCTTTTCCGGAAAGGCGACGAGCAAGGGCTCTTCTCCCTCGGGTCCTCCCGCGACCACCGGGGAAACCTCGCGGTCGCGCAGGATCGGGTCCTCCCCTTCCTCGAGAGGATGCGACCAGGGCGGGTACTGCGCTCGCTCCCGGTATTCCCTCGCGACGACGGAGCCCAGACGAGGTGCGAGAGCCACCGTTGCGCCTGCGGCGGCCGGGGTCGGGGAGGAGGTGGGTTCGGGGGTGCGGAGAGACTCCGAAGCCGTGGCCCGATGGGCGGTTGGTTCTCGGTGCTGCGGCGTAGCCGGTTTCTCGGTCCACGTCGGTGTCCCGATGGGCGCGGGAAGGGAATCCGCAGGGCGCCTTCTTCCCAGGCTCGGCAGAAGGTAGAGGATCGCCGCCACGAGAACGAGGATGAAAAACGCCCCGAGACCCGGGCGCGGTTTTCTTGGGGACATGACGACAAGGTGGCCTCTAGGCACACCCGTGCTCGACGATCAAGCGGAAGGGCCTCGGAGGGACCCGCTCTGTCGTGGCCGTGTTCATTCGTGGCATGGGCCGCGATCGGACACACGATGAAGGGTGTGTCCCGCCCCCGGGGACGCGACGGAGCGCGTCCCTCCGGGTGATTCGCGGCGTTGCGCGCCCGTAATTCGGAGGGACCCGCTCTGTCGTGGCCGTGTTCATTCGTGGCATGGGCGGCGATCGGACACACGATGAAGGGTTTGTCCCGGCCCCCCGGACGCGACGGAGCGCGTCCCTCCGACCCGTGCACGCGTAACGCGTGCGCCTCCGCGCGGCGCTTCGAATCCGCAATCGGAGGGCCACGCTCTGTCGTGGCCGTGTTCATTCGTGGCATCGGCCGCGATCGGACGCACGATGAAGGGTTTGTCCCGGCCCCCCCGGGACGCGACGGAGCGCGTCCCTCCGGGTGGCCGTGTGCCCCGTCGCCTGCGGGCGCCGCCCCCGGGGGCGGCACGCCGGGCGCGCCCCCAGAGGACGGCTTCCCTTCAATAGAGGATGCTCACGAACTGCGCCGTGCTCATCGAGCTTTGAACGATCGTGTTGGGAGCACAGGGGCTTCCGCCGCAGAGCCAGATCCCGTCGGGGATCTGTCGCCGCGTGTCCCGGTCCGTGTCGTTCCGCTCGTCCGAGTGGTTTTCGTGAGCCACGTCCAGGTTGCGGAAGCCCGACGACTCCTGCTTGCTCGAATTGCCGCACACGTTGCTGTTGTCGTACCCGGTCGTTGCGCTTCCGTTGCAGGCGTACTGCGAGGCGTGCTGCACGATCCCGTCGTCCTCGCCGGAAAGACACGCGCTCGCCCCGAAGATGGCCTCGTAGCCGCCCGTCAAGTAGACGTTGCGCGCCGGGGAGTTGGAGTACGTGCGCACCTGCACGGCGTCGTCGCTCCGGAGCCAGAACGTGGCGGTGTCGCAGCTCTGGATGAAAGCGGCGAGGAAGTTGCAGAAAAAGCTGCTGTCCCCGCAGACGGCGTCGGCTCCCTGCGAGCCGCGGTGCGCGCCGCCGAGTGTGATCACGAGACTGATACGCTGGGCGACCGTGTCGTACGGGCCGTTGAAGTTGTAGTTGGGATCCGTCGGGTCGTTGTTGCCCAGGATGAAGTCCATGATGGTGCCGCCCATGCTGTGGGCGATGACCCAGAACGTGCCGCCCTGGGACCACGTCCGCGCGCAGCGGTTGCCGCCGCCGTCGGCACCGCCGTTGGTGGCATTCACGATTTCGTTCGCGACTTCGCCGGCCGCCTGACTTCCCCACCAGGGTTGCGTGCCGTTGTAGCCGACGACGTAGTAGGACGTGGCGAAGTTCTTCGTTGCCGTGCGAATGAAGTCGCGGCTTCCGCTGACCCAGTAGTTCCGGGCCACACTCCAGTTCGTGAAGGTGTCCGTGTTCGTCTGCTTTCCGTGGACGAAGATGAGGCAAGGCTGAGCCAGGACCTCACCCGTGCCGAGCATCCATGCGAGAACACCCGAAAAGGCGATCCGCAGCGCTGTTTTCGACATGGTCCCCCCTCCCGACTGTCCGTGATGGTTCTCGCCGGGCCCGGCGAGCCTCGGCTCGCCGAGGCCCGATCGCGCGGCCCGATAGCACGGACGGGTTCGCCTCGTCAACCTAAACGGGTGTTTGCCCGACCCGGAGCTCGTCATCCCCCGGGACAAGAGGCGGCACGAATGACGGCGCGTGGCTCGCCTCGCTCCTCGCACGGGGTCGGAGACCCCCGGATCCGGCACCCCGATGGCCGACACACACACGGCCTTTTCCGGCGTTGCCGCGGAGAGCGCTGGCCGGCTCCGAAAGGCAGGGTGTGCTGCCGTTCGGGTGGGGAGGGTGCTCGTTTTCCCACGTTGCAAGAGCCCGCTCCTCCGGGCTAGGGAAGGGCGCGAAAGGGGGTGCTCCGATGCACGGGTGGAACCCGGAGGCGCTGATCGAAGTGTACAGGAAGATGCGGCTCGTGCGGACCTTCGAGGAGAAGCTGCAGGAGCTCGTCCTGGCGGGCAAACTGGGGGGGTTTCTCCACCTCTACCTCGGGGAAGAGGCCGTGGCCGTCGGGGTCTGCGCGCACCTCACCGAGCGCGACTGGGTCGCTTCCACGCATCGGGGTCACGGCCATTCGATCGCCAAGGGCGTCGACATCCGGGAAATGATGGCGGAGCTTTTCGGAAAGCGCACCGGCGTTTGCAAGGGAAAGGGCGGCTCCATGCACATCGCCGACGTGGAGAAAGGGATGCTCGGGGCCAACGGTATCGTGGGCGCCGGGATCCCCCTGGCGACGGGAGCGGCGCTCACCGCGAAGCTCAAGAGCACGGACGCCGTCGCGGTCGCGTTTTTCGGGGACGGTGCCACGAACCAGGGTCAGTTCCACGAGTCCTTGAACCTCGCTTCGATCTGGAAGCTTCCCGCGGTTTACGTCGTCGAGAACAACGGATACGCCGAGTTCACGCCGACCGAGTACGCCGTGCCGGTGCGCGACATCGCGGAGCGGGCCGCCTCGTACGCGATGGCTTCGGAGATCGCGGACGGGATGGACTTCTTCGACGTGTACGAGAAGGCCGGCCGCGCGGTCGAGAGGGCCCGAAGGGGAGAAGGTCCCACGCTGCTCGAGTGCAAGACCTACCGTTACACGGGGCACTACGTCGGGGACTCGCTCGTCTACCGTCCCAAGGACGAAGCCGAGCGCTGGAGGCGGGAGCGCGATCCGCTCGCGCGGTTCGAGCGGAGGGTCGTCGGAGAGTGGGGGCTTTTGCGGGAAGAGGACCTGAGACGGGTCGACTCGGATCTGGAGCGGCAGGTCGAGGAAGCCGTGGCCTGGGCAGAGGCATCGCCCTGGCCCGAGCCCGAGGATCTCTACACGGACGTCTACGCGAAAGGTCGATAGCCATGGCTCGCACCTTGACGACGGTCTCGGCGATCAACGAGGCGCTCCGCATCGCGATGCGGAGCGACCCCGACGTGGTGATCCTGGGCGAGGACGTGGCCGGCGGCGGAAGTCGCAAGGAAGAGGGAACGGACGAGGTCGGTGGCATCATGGGTGCCACGCGCGGGCTCGTCAAAGAATTCCCCGGCCGCGTGCTCGACACGCCGATCAGCGAGATGGCGCTTCTCGGAGCCGCCGTCGGCGCGGCGGCAACAGGGCTCAGGCCGGTGGCCGAGCTCATGTTCATCGATTTTCTCGGCGTGTGCCTCGACCCGCTCCTCAACCAGGCCGCCAAGCTCCGTTACATGTTCGGGGGAAAAGCGCGGGTCCCCCTCACGGTGCGGACGGTCACGGGAGCGGGAATGCAGGCCGCGGCGCAGCACTCGCAGTCGCTCTACTGGATTCCGGCTGGCATCCCCGGCCTCAAGACGGTCGTGCCCTCGAACCCGAAAGACGCGAAAGGGCTCCTTCTGGCTTCCATCCGGGACGACGACCCCGTGGTTTTCTGCGAGCCCAAGGGGATTCTTTTCGACCGCGCCGAGGTTCCCGAAGGGGACTACGAGATCCCGCTCGGGAGCGCCTCGCTGGTCCGCGAGGGAAGGGACGTTTCGCTCGTGACGTTCGGCGCCATGGTGAAAGTGGCGCTCGAGGCCGCAGGGCGTCTCGAGGCCGAAGGGGTGAGCGCGGAAGTTCTGGACCTCCGCTCGCTGCAGCCCCTCGACGAGGAAGCGGTGCTTGCCACGCTCGAGAAGACCGGGCGCCTCGTCGTCGTCGACGAAGCCACGCCGCGGTGCGGAATCGCGAGCGACATCGCCGCCCTTTGCGTCGATCGCGGCTTCGACTTTCTCGACGCGCCGATCAAGAGAGTGACCGCACCCCACACGCCCGTCCCGTTCAGCCGCGTCCTGGAGCAGGCCTACCTGCCCTCGGCCGAGCGTGTCGTTGCCGCCGTCCGGGAGATTCTCTGAGGCGATGCCGGTTCCCGTGGCCATGCCGAAGCTCGGCATGACGATGACCGAGGGGGCGGTCGTCGAGTGGAGAGTCCGGCCAGGCGAGTACGTGGAGAAGGGGTCCGTTCTGCTCGTCGTCGAGTCGGACAAAGCCGAGTTCGAGATCGAAGCTCCGTGCTCCGGCTACCTCCGTCACGTTTACGCCCCGGCCGATCCCGATCGCGCGCTTCCCTGCGGAACGCTGCTCGGGGTTCTCACGGAAAGCGCCGACGAATCTTTCGACGCGGAATCGTTCCGCGAGCGCTATCGACCCGGGCCCGAGCCGCCGGCCGGGAGGGAAAAAGCCGAAGCGGGGTCCGGAGGAACGACAGGGCAGGGCCGCCGGCGCATCCTTGCCACGCCGGCTGCCCGGGCGCTGGCGAAAAAGCTCGGCGTCGAGCTCGAGGGTATCCCCGGAAGCGGGCCCGGCGGGCGGGTGACGAAAGAGGACGTCGAAGCACGCGCCCCCCGGGTGTCGGCCCCCGCCGGAGAAAACCGCCGAGAGGAGCGGGTGTGCCTCGAGGTTTTTTCCGAGGGGCAGGGGGAGCCCGTGTTGTGCCTCCCGGGATTCGGTACCGACGCCTCGGTGTTTTCCGCCCTCCTCGAAGCGCTCGGCGGGGGGTACGAGGTGCGTGCCGTGAATCCCCGGGGAGTCGGGCGGTCGGAGTCTCCCCCGCAGGACGTCTACGCCGTCGAGGACCTGGCCCGCGACGTGGCCGGGCTTCTCCGAGAAGCCACCCACCTGGTGGGCACGAGCCTCGGTGCCGCGGTCTCGCTCGCTCTCGCTGCTCTCCGTCCCGACCTCGTCCGTTCGCTCTTCCTCGTGGCGCCCCTCTTCGAGCCCGACCCCCGCTTGCGTGCCGTCCTCCGTCTCTGGTGCGATCTCGCGGGCGGAGACCCGGCGGTGCTCGCGGCGGCGCTCGTCCCGTGGCTTTTCGGACCTGCCTTTCTCGAGGACCCGGGCCGTCGCCAGCGTGCCGAGCGGAGCCTCCCCCGCCTTCTCGCCCGTACGCCACCGGCGGTGTTGCGGCGTTACGAAGCAGGAATTCTCGCGTGGCGGGCGGACCTCGACTGGAAAGCTCTCGGGATTCCCGCGACCGTCGTGTGCGGGAGCGAGGACCTCCTCGTTCCGGAGGGACCGAGGCTCGCTTCCCTTCTGCCGCGCGCGCGATGCGTCGTCCTCCCGGGGGCCGGCCACGGCCTTCTTTTCGAAGAGCCTCGGCGGCTGGCCGAAGAGCTCCGGATCCACCTCGCGTGGGCCGCAGGCACCTGAGCACCCGCTTGCTTGCATGAGCGGGGCCAGCGTGGCCAAGTGGGACGACGAAAGGAGGCTCGCCCATGGCCCCCCAGAGGACGATGAGCGAAGAGGAACTGCGCGAAAGAGTGCGCGCGCTGCTCGACGAAGCCCACCCCGACGAAGTGGATCAGTTCACCTTTCGGGGCGCGCAGTTCGACCACGGCCTTGCGTGGGTGCACTTTCCCGAAGGGCTCGGCGGACTCGGACTCAGCCCGAAGATGCAGGCCGTGGTGAACGACGAGCTCCGTAAGCACGCGAAAAGGGTCTACGAGGACCTGATGGTCAACCCGATCGGCATCGGGATGGGAGCGCCGACGCTCCTCGCGTACGGCCCCGAGGAGCTCAAAAAACCGCTTCTGCGCCGAATCTTCACGGGCGAGGACATCTGGTGCCAGCTTTTCAGCGAACCGGGGGCCGGCTCGGACGTGGCCGGGCTCGCGACGCGGGCCGTCCGGGACGGAGACGACTGGATCGTGAACGGCCAGAAAGTATGGACGACTCTCGCGCACGTGGCGAAGTGGGGCATGTTGCTCGCGAGGACGAACCCCGACGTTCCCAAGCACGAAGGGCTTTCCTACTTCCTGCTCGACATGAAAAGCCCGGGCGTCGAAGTGAGACCGCTCTACCAGATCACGGGCGAAGCCGAGTTCAACGAGGTGTTCCTGAACGACGTCCGCATTCCGCACCGCTACATGCTCGGAAAGGAAGGCGAGGGCTGGAAGGTGGCCATCACCACGCTCATGAACGAGCGGACGGCTCTCGGCGGTGGTTCTTCCCGCAAGGGAGGGGGACCGATCGCCGTCCTCGTGCAGCTCTGGCAGGAGCGGGGCCGGGATTCCCTCTCTCCGGCACGGCGGGCCGTCCTCCGGGACCACATCACGCAGCTTTACATCGAGTCCGAGCTCTTGCGGCTCACGGCGCTCCGGGCTCGAGCCGCCCAGAAGTCGGGTCATCCGGGTCCCGAGGGTTCGGTGGGGAAGCTCGCGCAAGCCGAGCTCTACAAGAGAATCTGGGAATGCGGCCTCGACGTGCTCGGCGCCGAAGGACTCGTCTACGAAGCCGGCTACGAACGTCGTCGCCCCACGGGTTTCGGACGGGGAGACGCCCTTTCGCTCGCCAAGTACCAGTTCCTGCGGTCGCGGGCGAACTCGATCGAAGGGGGAACTTCCGAAGTCATGCGGAACATCCTGGGCGAGCGGGTGCTCGGCCTTCCCCAGGAACCGCGGGTCGACAAGGGAGTTCCGTGGAAAGACGTACCGCGGAGCGGCTGAGGACAACGAGATGGATTTTGCCTTTACCGAAGAGCACGAAGAACTCCGACAGACGGTCCGGCGCTTTCTGGAGAACAAGTCGCCCGAAGCGGCGGTACGCCGGTGGATGGAAACCGAGCGCGGCTACGACGAGGACGTGTGGCTCGAGATGGCCGGCCAGATGGGACTCCAGGGGTTGATCGTGCCGGAAGCCCAGGGGGGCGCGGGGCTCGGGCCCGTGGAGCTCGCGATCGTGATGGAGGAAATGGGTCGCGTCCTCTTCTGCGCCCCGTACCTGTCGAGCGCCGTTCTCGCCGCGAGAGCGCTGCTCGAAGCCGCGTCCGAAGAGGCGAAAGCGGAGCTTCTGCCCCGGATCGCCTCGGGTGAGATCGTGGCGACGCTCGCTTTCACGGAAAAGCAGGCTCTCTGGGATCCCGAGCTCGTCCGAACCGAGGCCGTGCGCAGGGGAGACAGCTGGAGCATCGACGGCGTGAAAGATTACGTCCTCGATGGCCACGTGGCTCACGTGCTGCTCGTCGTGGCCCGGACCGACGACGGGCTCGGACTTTTCCGGGTGGAAGGAGAGGCCGAAGGTCTCAGGCGCACGCTCCTTCCGACGCTCGACCTCACGCGCAAGCTCGCGCGGTGCCAGTTTTCGAAGACGCCGGCGGTGCGGATCGACCGGGATGGGGACCTCGCAAAGGCGCTCGAGCGCACCGTGGCGCATACGCTCGTTGCCCTCTCGGCCGAACAGGTGGGTGGAGCACAGCGCTGCCTCGAGATGTCGACCGACTACGCGAAAACCCGCATCCAGTTCGGGAGGCCGATCGGTTCTTTCCAGGCGATCAAGCACAAGTGCGCGGACATGCTCGTCGAGGTGGAGTTCGCCCGCTCGGCGGCCTACCACGCCGCGTTTCGGGCTGCCGAAGGGGACGAGAACGAGCTGCTCACGGCCTCCGCCATGGCCAAGTCCTACTGTTCGGAGGCGTACTTCCGGGCAGCCGCCGAAACGATCCAGATCCACGGAGGGATGGGGTTCACCTGGGAGCACCCCGCACACCTCTATTTCAAGCGGGCGAAGAGCAGCGCCCTTCTTTTCGGCGATCCGGTGTTCCACAGGGAAAAGCTCGCGGACCGGCTCGGAATCTGACGACGCCGACCCCCGGAGGGACGCGCTCCGTCGCGTCCCCGGGGGGGCCGGGACACACCCTTCATCGTGCGTCCGATCGCGGCCGATGCCACGAATGAACACGGACGACCCGGAGGGACGCGCTCCGTCGCGTCCCGGGGATAGGGGGGACCAGCCGGTCGGACGTCGTCGAGGATCGCCGATACCATTCGCGCACCCGGCCACGACAGAGCGTGGCCCTCCGAATTACGGGCCCGCAACGCCGCGTATCGCCCGGAGGGACGCGCTCCGTCGCGTCCCCGGGGGGACGAGTCCGGCCGGCCTCTCAGGGCGGCAGGACGGCGAGGCCGTCGGCCGGAATGTCCGATCCACCGTCGCGAATCGGCCCCACTTCCGTCAGGCGCGCGAAGCTCGGATTCGTCGTGTCCACGGTCACCAGGTAGGCGGGCCCGGGATTCACGAACGAGCGACAGTTGAAAACGCCGTAGAGTGTTCCGTCGGTCGCGAAGTCCATCGCGTTCAACCGGGCAACGTCGTCCGGCGGATCGTGTGCGGGACAGCCCGCCGAAAAGCCGAAGGGGTCGAACGAGAGGTTCCGGTAGGACGTCACGCCTCCCGTGTCGGGGTCGACGGTATGGAGACCTCCGTGGTTCGTCTGGAAAAGGGTTCCCGAGGGGCCGAATGCAATGGCGCCGCCGAACTGGGCTCCGGGGGAGCCGAGCGGTCCGAGGAGCGTCGCGGCACCCGTGGCAAGGTCGTACGTCGCCATGTTGTCGATCGAGGTGACGAAGCCGTAAAGAACCTCGTTCGAAGGACGGAACGCGAGGTCGCTCGTTTTCGCGAAGACATCGAAGCTTTCGATTCCTGTCTCACCCGTCGTCCCGACCGGGGTCGCGGCTCCTGTCGTCACGTTGACCGTGAACAGAGCATTCGTGCCCGTCGCCGGGTTCTCCCCCACCGCGTAGAGGGTGCCCGTCGACTTTCTCACCGCAAGTCCGCTGCACCGGGAAATGCCCATCTCGCCCACGACCGTGGCAGCACCCGTCGCGGGGGTCGACACGGTAGAGGCGGCTTGCTCCGCCACCGCTCGAACACACGAAGAGCGTGTCCTCGGCCGAGAACGAAAGCTTGCCCCACCAGGTCCCCCCATCGGTCGTCGTTCGCGTTCGGTCCGACGTCCAGGGCGGCGAACTCCTGGATGGTCCAGAACGTGCGGTCGTTGCTCGGATCCACGACCCGTGGCGCTGTAGTCGCCCCACCGGATCCGCCCGCTTCCGAAGTCCTTCTCGTACGAATCCTCGCCGGGCTTGAGAACGGAGAGGACCCCGAGGCTTCCCGGCGGATCCTCCGGAGCCCTCCCCGTGAAGACGGCTTCGACGTGACGGGTGGGGTCCGATCTCGAGAACCCGAGGGCGACCTCTCCGGCGCCGTTGACGGCAATGCTCGGGAAAAAGTGGTGCACGTCGACCCCGCCGTCCACCACTCCCGACTGCACGATCGGGTCACCGGTGGTCGGCAGGAGCGCCGGGTCGAGCTCGTACCAGAGGACGGCCGTCCTGTCGACCGCGCCCTTGGGAAGCCCCCCGGTGTGCGTGGTCCAGAGCCGCGCCTGGCGGAAGACGGCAGCCAGGATGCGCGGGTCGTTCGTTTCGATTCGTTTCGTCGTTCCGAGCTGCGCCGCGTCGATCTGGGAGAAATCGAAGTCGTTTTCGACGAAGAAGAGACCCGTTCCGGGGAAAGGGCCCCCGCCGACCGGAGCCCACGTCGGCGAAGGTCCCGTCCCCGAAATCTCGGAAAGGCGCAGTAAAAACACGCCCCCCGAGGACCAGCCGCTGTTGTCCACGATGTAGAGTTTCGGCTCCGAGACGTCGAAAGTAAGGGCCGGCTGGAGGGTGAACCCGTCGACTCCCCCTGCGGTGTCGAAGCCCGTCGGGAATACGGTGACGGTCAGCGTTCCACCGGCAAGGGCGGTTGCTTTGTCGATCACCCACATTTTGGCCCCCCGGAACGTGGGAAACCCGCTCACGCGAAACATGTTGTTGGTGATCGCGATCCAGGTGCCGTTCACCCCGAGCGCCGGAAAATCGGCCCACGTTTTCGCTCCGCCCCCCGTGTGCGCGGGAAAGGAATAGAACGACCAGGTGCCCGTAGGGTCGGCGGTGTCGCTGATGGCGAACCAGACCTGGGAGTCGGCAGAGTTGGGGTTCGCGTCGACGACGGCGAGCCAGCGTCCCGAAAGGTGGTCGTACACGAGTTTCGGGTCGAAGGGGTCTCCGGAAAGGCCGGTCCCCGCGGTCCAGAATGTCTCGAGTGAGACCGTGCCGAGGTCGGCACCGTTTTTCGACTGGATGCGCACCTGCGAGTTGAGCATGGTCATGAGGTGGGGCGGGGCCCGCCGCTCCCATCGTGTCGGGCGGGATCACCGTGTTGTCGTCGGCCAGAGCAAGAAAGCCCTCGAGGAGGGAGGGCGAGGTGGCCGAACTCTCGGGGCCGGCCGTTTCCGGGGCTCCTGGGGACAACGGAGCTTCCGGGAAGATCCACAACGGGCGTAGCGGGACGGGCCGGGGAGGCGGTGCTCCGAGGTAGGGGCGGACTCTTTTTTTCCCCCTGCTCGGCGCGCTTCCGTCGGAAGTGGCGGGGGAGGGACCAGTCGGACCCGGTCTGCTCCGTCCATGCGGCGCGCCCTGCGGGATCGACGAACAGCGTGGAGGGTTCCCGCGTGGGAGCACCAGCTGCTCCGCAGGAAAAGCGGACCCTTTCGAGGAACAGCATTCGCGCGCAGGAGTCGTCGAGTCGCCCCCGGTGGCGTGCCTCGTTGAAAAGCTTCCACGTGCATCGACGGCGCCCCCGCTCTGCGGACGAACAGGGGCAGTCGCGGTCGGCCGCTCGGAGGACGGAAGCAGCCGGGCGGGGGCAGGGATCGGGGTCGTCGCCCGATCCGGCCCGAGAGGCCAAAAAGGCCACGAGAAGGGCCGAGACGAAGACGTACGTGCCGTTCCGCGTCCGGATCGCACGGGCGGGCGGAGACATGGATGCCCCACCCTACGACCGCAGGCGGAGCTTTTGCAATGGGCGGGCTCGCCAAAAAAGGGCGAATTCGACAGGGTGAGGGAAAGAAGTGGGCAGGGAGTGAATCGAACACTCGACACAGGGATTTTCAGTCCCTTGCTCTACCGACTGAGCTACCTGCCCGCCTCGGCAAACGCCTTCTCTAATGGACGGCCTTTTCCGAATCAAGTTCCCTTTCGGCTGGAGGCCACGCCTCGTCGCCGGGCGGACGAGCATGCGCCGGGGAGAGGATCGCCCGAGGAAACCTTTTACGCGCCGCGTCGTTTGTTCTTTCGAGGAAAACCGACCATGTGTACGGGATCGCCGGCCGTTCCGAGGAGCTACCCGGGAGCCTCTGGCGGGGCTGTGCAAGGGGTGGCGTTCGTGCTATGGGGCCGGGGGGGTAGGACGGGCCGCGCCTCGGGCCCCTGGGGTTTCGGAGCAAGGGTCGAGCGGCGGCGACGGAGAGGTCAGTAGAAGACGTAGGGGGACGGGGACGTGAAAGCCTTGATTCTCAACGCGGGTCAGGGGCGCCGCCTCCTGCCACTCACGTCGGAGCGGCCGAAGTGCCTTCTCCGGATCCAAGGCAGGACGATTCTCGAATGGCAGGTGCGCGAGCTCCTGTCTTTCGGCGTCGACGAAATCGTGACCGTGGTGGGTTTCGGCGCCTCCAAGGTCAAAGAGGAGCTCGAACGTATCTGCCGCGGGCGGGCGCAGGCGCGGACCGTTTACAATGCTTTCTTTGCGTCGTCCGACAACCTGGTGAGTTGTTGGGCTGCACGGGACGAGATGGACGAGGACTTTTTTCTCGTCAACGGGGACACCCTTTTCGAAAAGGCAATCCTGGCGAAGCTTCTCTGGAGCGACCCCGCGCCTGTGGCCCTCGCAGTCGACCAAAAGGAGGCTTACGACGAGGACGACATGAAGGTCCGCTGCGAAGGAGGATGGGTTCGCAGGATCGGCAAGGACTTGCCGATCTCGGAAACCAACGCCGAATCCATCGGGGTCCTCCTTTTTCGGGGGGAAGGGCCCGCTCTCTTCCGCCGGGCGCTGGTCGATGCCGTGGAGAAATCCGAAAACCCGGGGCGCTGGTACCTTTCGGTCGTGGACCTCCTCGCCCGCCGTGGCTTGGTTCGGGCGGTTTCTGTCCACGGGCTCCTCTGGACCGAAATCGACTACCTGCGGGACCTGCCCCGAGCTGCCGAGGTGGTTTCCCACCTGGTCGTTCCGCCCGAGCAGGTGGCAGTTCACGCCTGAGCTCGGGCGAGTCGCTCGCCGAGCACCTTTTCTGCCAGGGCGAAGTCTTCCTGCGTGTCCACGTCGAAGGCGGCTTCCGGGTCGCAAAGCGGTACGGGACGGATCTGCACGCCGATCCGGCAGGACACGAGGGATGCCATCTCCGCGAGGGAAATTCTGTGGAGGAGAAAACGTACGAGGACGAAGAGACCGAGAGCCCGGACGAGTTTCCACGGTTGCTTCCGGTAACGTTCCACCTCTCGCCAAGCCCGGGCCGCCGCGCCCCCTCCGGTCCCTGTGAAGGCGAAGAGATTGGCTCCGGAAAAGCCGCCTTCGCGAAAGCGGGCGTAGGTGCGTTTGGCGGCGGGGAACGCCCTGGCCACGATCGTTTCCGGAACGACGCCGACGAAAACCTGCGCTTCGTCCCCGCGAGCTCGCTCGCAAAAATACCGGATCGTCTCCGGTCGCAGCAGGGGATGGTCGGCCGTCGTGAGGAGCACGGGCTCGTTGCGGCCTTCGAGGAATTCGGCAACCGTCGTGCTCGGCGTCTCCGCCGCCGGGAAGCAGCGTATGCTTGCCGCCCAGGGGGCGAGCGACGGATGCTTCCGCAGCTCGTCTTCGTCGACGCCGGCCACGAAGATTTCGCGGCACACCCCGGATTTTTCGAGGGCTTCGAGAACCCAGGCGAGCATCGGGCGGCCACAGAACTCCACCAGTGCCTTCGGCGCGCCGTGTTCTCTGGTCGCCCAGTCCCCCCCGGGCCGGGTCCCGGCGAGCACGAGTGCCGTCCACCGGCGGATTTCTCTCGCACCGGAGTTCATCGCCCCTCAATCCAGCTCTTTTTCGTAAACGCGGTAGCGCTTGTAGGGTCGCGCCCCGATGCGTTCGAGGACGTGTCGCATGGCCAGGTTGTCTTCGAGAATCCAGGAAAGCTCGACTCTTTGGAAGCCGCGGGAAAGCAGCGGCTCGCGTACCGCTTCGATCATGAGGAACACGAGGGCCATTCCCAGTGCCGACCTCTGGTAGCGGCGCCGGACGCCCATGAGCGGCACGCGGGCCGTCCGTGTCCCTCCTCGCCGGATGCGCCACCAGAGCCGCAACCATCGAAAAGGGAAGAGTCTGCCGTCGAACTCCCGCAAGACCTCGTTCAGGTCGGGAACCAGGACCAGCATGGCCGCGGGCCGCTCGCCGACGTACGCGATCTGCACGAACTCCGGGGGAACGAAGAGCCGGAGGCTCGTGCCGAGCTCCCGGAACTCTTCGGGCGTGAAGGGGACGAAGCCCCAGTTGTTCGACCAAGCATCGTTGAAAATGTCCCGCAGAATCTCGAGGTCCTCGTCGAGCTTACGGAGGCGCACCGGACGGAGCCGTACCTTTCCCCACCCGGCGCGTTCCACCGTGGCCCTCATCAGGTCCGGGACGGGGGTGCGGGTGTCGAGGATGTAAGCGAGCAGGTCCTTGGCTTTTCGGTACCCCTGCTCCCGGACCCGGACGTCGTAGTAAGGACGCCCGTGGGGCATGAGAAAGACCGGAGGTGCCTCGAAGCCCTCGACCAGGGTTCCGACCTCCTCGTTGATCGAAAGATGGAACGGTCCGGTGACGCGCCTCATGCCGCGCGCACGCAGCCAGGCTTCGGCCGCACGCAGAAGTGCGCGAAAAACTTCCGGGTCGTCCGTTGCCTCGAGCAGTCCGAAATGTCCCGTCGCGTCGCCGTGGACCTGGAGGTGAAGACGGTCGATTTGCGCGGAGACCCGCCCGACCGCGCGCCCGGCCCGAACGGCCAGCCAGAAAGCGGCTTCGCCGTGGGAAAAAAACGGGTGTCGCCCCTCGACCCGGCGCTTCTCCCGCAAGAGCAACGGCGGTACCCAGGCAGGGTCGTCCCGGTAGACGTCCCACGGCAGGCGGACGAAACGCTCGAGGGTCGAGCGGTCGGCGACGGGGAGGATCTCGACCCGCGACCCGGACTCGGGCGGGGCCGCGCTCGTGGCCGTCGCTTCCGGCATGCGCATGCCTTGCCGCCTGGCCCCCCTGCGGTCAAGGGCCCCGACCTGTGCGCGAGGAGCGGTCTCCTGCTAAGAGAAACTCGATGAAGCTCGTCGCGGCTTTCGTCCGTCGCTATCCGGGACGGAGCCTTCTTACGCTTCTCTGCCTTCTTCTGGCCGGGGTGGCCGAAGGAGTCGGGCTCACGAGTCTTCTGCCCGTCGTTTCCCTGGCTTCGGAGGGGGAAGGCGCGCACTCCGGTCTCGCGGCAGAAGTGGTCCGGTACCTTCGGGTGGTGGGCCTCGAGCCCACGATGGGGACGCTGCTCCTTTTGATCGTCGCCGGAATGACGGCGAAGGCGCTTCTCGTGCTCCTGGCCAACAAGCAAGTGGGATACACGGTAGCACGGGTCGCCACGGACCTGCGGCTTTCCCTGATTCGGACCCTTCTCGAGACTCGCTGGTCGTACTACGTCCGGCAACCCCTCGGGACCTTCGCGAACGCCATCGCGTCCGAGGCCAGCCGGGCCTCGGAAGCGTACCTCCACGCGGCCACGATGCTCGCTCTCGCCATCCAGACGTGCGTGTACGCCGTCGTGGCGCTTCTCGTGTCGTGGCGCGCCACGGTCCTCGCCGTGGCCGCCGGCACGGTCGTCGTCTTCGTCCTCAACCGCCTCGTCCGTATCTCCAGGCGGGCCGGGGCGAAGCAGACGCGGCTCTCGCGGGCGCTTCTGAGCCGGCTCACCGACACCTTGCAGGCCGTCAAGCCCCTCAAAGCCATGGCTCTCGAAGAACTCGTGGGCCCGCTGCTCGAAAAAGACACGCAGCGGCTCAACCGCGCGCTCGAAAAGCAGGTCCTCGCGAAAGAAACCCTCCGAGCCCTGCAGGAGCCTCTCATCGTCGCCTTTCTCGCCGCGGGGCTGTACGTCGCCACCGTCCGCTGGGCTCTTCCTCTGGAGGCGGTCATCGTGCTCACCGTTCTCTGCGCCCGGATGCTCGCGAGCCTCGGCAAGCTGCAGAAGGAAGCGGAACGGATGGTCGCCGACGAGAGCGCTTACTGGTCACTCTCGGCGACGATCGAAGAAGCGAGTCGCGAAAGGGAGGAACATCGAGGGAGCAAAGAGCCCACGCTCGAGCGAGAGATACGGCTCGAGGACGTGAGCTTCTCCTACGCCGAGTCGCCCGTCTTGGAGAAGGCGTCGCTCGTCGTGCCGGCCGGGCGGATCACGGTGCTCGTGGGCCCGTCGGGAGCCGGCAAGACGACGGTGACGGACTTGATCCTGGGCATGGTCGTCCCTCGGGAAGGCAGGGTTCTGGTCGACGGCGTTCCCCTCGAAGAACTGGACCTGAAGAAGTGGCGTCGCTCGATCGGCTACGTCCCGCAAGAGCCGTTCCTTCTTCACGAAAGCGTGCTCGTGAACGTGAGCCTCGGTGATCCCGCCCTGCGTCGCGAAGACGTCGAGGAGGCGCTTCGACAGGCGGGCGCCTGGGAGTTCGTGCGGAGTTTACCCGACGGACTCGCCACCCGGGTGGGGGAGAGGGGCCTCGGAATTTCCGGGGGACAGCGACAGAGGATCGCCCTGGCCCGAGCTCTGGTCCGGCGTCCCAAGCTCCTGGTGCTGGACGAAGCCACGGCCGCCCTCGATCCCGCCACCGAAGCCTCTCTTTGTGCCACGCTCCGGAGTTTCAAGGGGCGGCTCACCGTTCTCGCCGTGAGTCACCGGGGCGCGATGGTCGAGATCGCCGACGCCGTGTACCGGGTGGGCGAGGGGAAGATCCGTCCCGAGAGCCCGAACGTGGTGCCTTTTCGGCATCGCGGTTGACGCGGTGCCGCCGCGATGTCGACGATCGGCCGGTACGTCGTCCGCGAAATCTCGGGCCATTTTCTCGCAGCCTCGGGTGTCGTCCTCGGGGTCTTCGTCGTCCAGAGACTCACGCAGCTCCTCGGAGAGGCCGCGGCGGGAGAACTCCCGTCCGACGTGGTTTTCACTCTGCTCGGGATCCGGGCGCTCGTGGCGCTGCCGTCGCTTCTCCCCGCCACGTTCTACCTGGCGGTCGTTCTCGCCCTGGGCCGGCTCTATGCGGACAACGAGATGACCGCGCTGGCGGCGTGCGGTGTTCCGCCCCGCCGTGTCGCCGCCTCCGTGCTGGGCTTCGCGGCCGTGTTTTCTCTGGTCGTGGCGGCCCTTTCTTTCTTCGTGCGGCCCTGGGCTGCGGGGGAGTTCGACCGGGTGCGCCGTCAGGCCGTCGCCAGGGTGCAGCTTCGCGCCCTCGAGGCGGGGCGCTTTTACGAGGTGGGCCCGGAGGGAAGGAAAGTGCTTTTCGCAGAGAGCCGGTCCCGCAAGGAGGGGACGATGAGGCGGGTTTTTCTCCAGGATCGAACCGACGGCAGGATTTCCGTTTTTGTTTCCGATCGCGCCGTCGAGTACCTGGATCCCGAGACTGGCTACCGTTTTCTCACCCTCCTCGACGGCCGGCGCTACGACCTCCGCCCTGGCCCCGGGAAGTTCGAGATCACGCGTTTCCGCCGACTCGTCGTGAGGACCGATCTGGCCTCGACGGCGCGAAGCGAGCCCGAGAGTCCGAGGGTCGTCGCCACTTCGATCTTGCTTCGGTCCGCAAGGCCGCAGGATCGCGCCGAGTTCGAGTGGCGGGTCGCGTTGCCGGTGCACGCCTTTCTGCTGGCCCTGGTCGCGATCCCCCTTGCCCGCGTGGACCCCCGGCGGGGCAAGTTCGGAAAAGTGGCCGCGGCCGTCCTTGCTTACGTCGCCTACCGTCAGGCGCTCGGAACGGCCAAACGCTGGATCGCCGACGGCCTTCTTCCTCCGGTTCCGGGGCTCTGGCTCGTCCATGCTCTCTGGCTCGCCGGAGCGGGAGCCTATCTGGCCCTCCGCCGGAAGGCAGGAGAAGACGGATTTCGATGAAGCTCCTCGACCGTTACATCGCGCGGAACGTCGCGCAGGGGTTTTTCCTCGCGTTGCTCGTGTTCCTCGCGGTTTTCTCCGTGGTCGACTTCATGGACGAACTCGAACACGTCGGAACAGGGGGGTATACCGTTCGCGACGCCCTGATCTACCTGCTGCTCGTCTTGCCGGCTCGAGCGTACGAATTGAGTCCCGCAGCCGCGCTTTTCGGCGCCGTCAACGGGCTCGCTCTGATGGCGGCTCGCTGCGAGCTCGTGGCGATGTGGGCCGCGGGGCTCTCCTACGGCACGCTGGTGCGCGCCGTTCTCAAGGCGGCCGCCGCTCTCGCGCTGGGCATGGCTCTGGCCCACGAGTTCTGCTTCGCACCCCTCGCGCAGCACGGGGAGACCCGGCGTTCGCGTGCGCTTGCAGGGGGTTCGAGTCTCGAGACGCGCAACGGCTTCTGGACGAGAGACCGCGGACGGTTCGTCAACATCCGGCGCCGGCTTCCGGGGAACAGGCTCGAGGACGTCTACGTGTACGAGTTCGACGAGGGATATCGGATGCGGGCTTTCCGCTACGCCCGCGAGGCCGTCTATTCGGGCGGACTCTGGTACGCGCGGGACGTTCTGGTGGGGGAGTTCGGACCGGACGGCGTCAAGGTGGAGCGCGAGCCCGTGGCCTTCTGGGGGAGATTCCTGAGCCGCAAGCAGCTCGGGATTCTCTTCTACGCACCGCAATACCGGTCGCTCGAGGAACTCGTTCGTTCGGTCCGCTCGCTTCGCCGCCGCGGGGAAAGCCCTACGCGGTACGAGATCGTTCTCTGGCAGAGGCTCGGGATGCCGCTCGTGACGAGCCTCATGGTTTTCGTCGCCGTCCCGTTCGTTCTCGTTCGGGCGGAAAGACGAAACGTGGGCATCCGCTCCGTTCTGGGAGGACTCACGGGTCTCGGCTTCCAGCTCCTGAGTCAGCTTTTCTTGCGGCTCGGGGTCGTCTACGCCCTGCCGGGTTTCCTGACGGCGCTTTTGCCGAGCTTCCTGCTCTTCACGGTTGCGCTGGCGCTCTACGCTCGGCTCGAAGAAGGGTGAGCGCCCGCCCTCTTTCGTCGGATCCGAACGGAGTGATAAAGGACCGGACGTAAGGTGAGAGAGAAGCGATCGCAGAGGACAGTCGTCGCCCGTATCGTGGGGGCTTCGCCGGTCCGCCTCTGGGGCCTTTCTTCGGACGAGCGGCTTCGGCGGCAGCTCGACGAGCTCGGAGTCCGCACCGTCGGGCCCGAGAAGCTCGAGTCTTCGGGTGCCGAGACCGTCGTCTTGGTGCGAGGGGATTATCTTTTCGATTCCCGGGTGCTCCAGGCTCTCGTCGGCCGCCCCGGCACCGCGCTGCGAGCTTTGGATTCGGCCGAAGCGCCCGTCGTGGCGGTCCACGTCCCACTGCCCGAAGTTCGGCGAGTGCTTCCGTATCTCGAGGGGGAGCTCCGTGGAGCACCGGAGGGCCTCGATCTCGAGAGCCCCGCCACTCTCGTGCCCTCTCGACACATCGGGAGTCTCAGGAAGGCGGAGCTTCCCGTGGTCGTCCGGATCTCGGAGGAAAAAAAGGAGCTTCTCGAGCGACACCTTTTCGAGGGCGCCTACAAGGGCATCACCGACCTGATCACGAAGTGGGTCTGGCCGCGTCCGGCGCGGTGGGTCACCGGGCTCTGCGTTCGCTGGGGGATCTCCCCGGATGCCGTGACGTGGACGAGCCTCGCGCTCGTTCTCCTGGCGACAGGCCTTTTTCTCCAGGGGAGCTACGGCCCGGGACTCCTCGTCGCGTGGTTCATGACGTTCCTCGACACCGTGGACGGAAAGCTTGCGCGGGTGACGGTCCGGTCGTCTCGCTTCGGTCATTTTTTGGACCACGGGATCGACGTGCTTCACCCCCCCGTCTGGTACGTCGCCTGGGGTCTCGGCCTTCCGGCGACCGAGCCCCGCGTGGCTGGCTTCTGGCTCGAGGACCTCCTCGCGGTCATCGTCGTGGCCTACGTCGCGGGCAGACTTTGCGAGGGGGCCTTTTCGACGGTTCTCGCGCCGTTCGAAATCTTCTCTTGGCGCCCGGTCGATTCTTACTTCCGGCTCGTCATGGCTCGCCGGAACCCCAACTTGTTGCTTCTGACCGGGGCGGCCCTTATGAATAGGCCGGATCTCGGCGTTCTGGCCGTCGCCGTCTGGACGTCGGTGTCCGCCGTCTTTCTCGCGGCGAGACTCGTATGGGCTGGATTTTGTCGCTGGACGTCGGGGCCTTTGGTTTCGTGGCTCGAAAACGTGGACCCCGCCGCGGAGTCGATCCCGTGTTACGCTCGGCCTTTCGTACGGCGGGCGGAGCTCGCCGCAAGCTGAATCGAGGAACACTTCGTTGAATCCCCTGTCGCACTATCCCGGGCGAGCCCGGGACTCGAACGAGCTTTCTCTCCTTCCCGTTCTCGAGCCGCCCCTCGAGCTTCCGCGCGCCATCCGGGTGGGGGTCGTGAACAATCCGAGGGCGGGCCGGAATCTCGCTCGGAGAAAGTTCCGCCGGATCCTCGAGCTCCTCGGCGAACACCGTGACGTTCGGCATTTCGAGGTGTTCGACGAGGCGGGGATTCACGACGCGGTCGACATGCTTCTGCGGGATGGCGTGGAACTGCTCGCGGTCAACGGAGGCGACGGCACCGTGCAAGCCGTCCTGACTTGCCTTTTTCGCCGACGGACGACGGGCTTTTTCCCCCTGCTCCTGGTCTTGCCGGGAGGGACGACGAACATGACGGCGGGCGACGTGGGCTCGAGGGGCGATCCGGCGTCCGTTCTCCGGAAGGTTCTCGAGGACGCACGGCTCGGGAGGCTTCCCGGGCGGCTCGAGCATCGTCCGGTCCTCCGCCTGCTTTCCGCGGACCGCCGCCTCGACCTTTACGGCATGTATTTCGCCGCCGGAGCCATCTACCACGGTATCCGCTTTTGTCGGGAGTGGATCCAGCGAGCCGGGGCACGGGGGGAGACGGGTCCCGGCATCACACTCGCTCTCGTCCTGGGCCAGATCCTCTTCGGCCCGAGGGGATCGCTGATTCCGCCTCTTCGGATGAGCGGGGAAGTCGACGGAGAAACGATCGAGGAAGGGGATTTTCTCGGCGTACAGGTCACGACTCTCCGGCGGCTCCTTTTCGGGTTGCGACCCTTCTGGGGCGAGGGACCGGCACCGCTCAGGTTCACGGCGATCCGATATGCCCCGCAGCACGCGCTCCGCGTCGTTCTGCCGATCATGAGGGGGCGCCCCAATTCGTTCGTCACCCGCGAGAACGGGTACCTGAGCGCGAACGCCCGATGCGTGCGTCTCGAATTCGAGGGTGGCTTCGCGCTCGACGGGGAGCTTTTCGAGAGCCGGAAAGGGGTGCCGCTCGACCTCGTGAACGGTGTCACCGCGCCCTTCTACCGCCTCCCGGTTCGATGACCGTCTCTTCCGAGCTCGTGGAGCTGGTCTCGCGTGAGCTCCAGGAGCCCGTACCCGAGGGAGCCATGGTATTGGCCAGGAGTCTCGTTCGGGCGGACGCCGAACGCGGGGCCATCGACGCGATCCTCTTCTACGGTTCCAACTTTCGCAGGCGGGACGACCGCGAGGGGGTCCTCGATTTCTACGTTCTCGTCCGCGGTTACGGAGCGTACTACGGGCGCCTTGCCCTCGCGTTCGCGAACTGGCTGCTCCCGCCCAACGTGTTCTACGTCGAGCAGAGCCGCGACGGCGAGACCCTGCGCGCCAAGTACGCCGTCGTGTCCGTGGAGAAGTTCCGCCGTTCGGTCTCCGAGCGGGCTTTTCATCCCTACTTCTGGGCGCGTTTCAGCCAGCCGTGCGCCCTGCTTTACGCGAGGGACGCCCAAGCTCGCCGGACCGTCACGGTGGCTCTCGCGGAAGCCGTGCGAACCTTCGTGGTTCGTTCGCTTCCGCTCGTGCCGGAGGAGTTTTCGAGCCGCGAGTTGTGGGTGGCCGGATTTCGGGCGTCCTACGGCACGGAGCTCCGCTCGGAAAGGGAGGACGTAGCGGAGAAGCTTTTCGCAGCGGCGCCGGCGCGCTACCGCGAGGTGACGGGGCTCGTTGCCCCGGCGGCCGGTCTGGAAAGGCTCGGTGCCGACCGCTTTCGCTCGCGATTGTCGCGCCTGGCGAGGAGCCGTGGCCGGTGGGCGTGGCGTGCGAGGGCGTGGCTCGGGAAGGGGCTCTCGCTTCTCCGGATCCTGAAAGGGTGGGTCACCTTCCGGGGAGGTGTGGACTACGTCCTCTGGAAGATCGAACGGCATTCCGGGATTCGAGCGGACCGCAAGCTTCTCGAGGGACGGTTTCGGATCGTGGGCCTGGCGCGGGTCTTCTGGGACCTCTTCCGGCGGGGGGCTTTCCGCTAGGGGGCGGACCGCAGCCGGTAGAGGACGTGGGAGAAGTTTCCGCCGAGGTACATCGCTCTCGCCTCGCTCCTCCGAAGCTTTCCGCTCGTGGTCCGGGGCACCTCTCCCTTGCCCACCAGAAGCACGTCGTAGGGCGCCACGCCGAACTTCGCGAGTAACGAGCGCCGGAGTTCGCCGACGATTTCCTCGCCACGCCGGTCGTCCACGGCTTCGGCCACGACGACCAGCGCTTCCGTGTCCCGCCGGGGCTCGGCGATTCCGAACGCCACGATCCGCCCCGGACGCACGCCCGCGATCTTCCCGGCTTCGGCCTCGATTTCCTGGGGGTAGAGGTTGCGGCCGCCGACGATGACGAGGTCTTTTTTTCGGCCCGTGACGTAGAGCTCTCCCCCGTGGAGGAGTCCGAGGTCCCCCGTGGGGAGCCAACCCTCGGCGTCCGTCGCGGGCTCGATCCGGTCGCCCCGGAGATATCCGACGCAGACCGAGGGCCCGCGAACGCAGATCTCCCCGATCCGATCCTCCGGCAACCAGTTCCCCCGCTCGTCGCGGATCCGCACCTCCGTCCCGAGGACGGGTGGGCCCACCGAGGCGACCCGCATCGTCGTCCCCTCGGCGACCGGGACGTCGATGCTCGGAGCGCCGCTCCCGGGTGCTCGCATCGTGACGGCCAGCGTCGCCTCGCCCAGGCCGTAGCACGGTGTCACGACGCCGCGCCGAAGGCCCAGCGGTGCGAGCTTCTCCTCGAAGGCGTCGATCCCTTCGGGATGGATCGGCTCGGCTCCGTTCAGGAGCACGCGGACACAGGAAAGGTCGAGATCCGAGAGTTCCCCGGGGTCCACCTTCCGCGCGCAGAGGCTGTATGCGAACTGCGGGGCCACGCCGATCGTCGCGCGGTACTTCGAGAGGAGCCGGATCCACGACACCGGGCGCCGCAGGAAGTCCAGGGGCGAGAGCAGGGCCAGAGGCACGCCCCGGAGAATGGGGGCGAGGAGCGTCCCGATCAGACCCATGTCGTGGTAGAGGGGTAGCCAGGTCACGCACACGTCGGACGAGCTCTGCTGCAGGCGATCCGCGAAGGCGAGGATGTTGCTCAGGATGTTGGCATGGGAGAGACAGATCCCCTTGGGATCGCCGGTGCTGCCGGAAGAAAACTGAACCAGAGCGAGATCGTCGGGGCCCGGCGGCGGTGGCAGCGCGACCGGTTTTTTCCCGGCTTCGCGGATTTCCTCGGGGGTGGTGACGCGCACTCCTTCGAGCACGGGCAGCCCGTCGCGCAGAAAGCCGGGGAGGACGGCCAGCTCGGTCCCCGACGTGCGACCGAATTTTTCGAGCGACCTGCCGAGGTCGGCGAGCTGTCGCGCGTTGACGGGGGGGTAAGCGGGTACCGGCGTGCCTCCCGCGTCGAGCGTCCCGAAGAAAAGCTCCACGAACTCGACGCTCGTGGGCAACATCAGAAGCACGCGCCCGCCCCGGCGGAGCCCGAGGGAGACGAGTCCTCGGGCCATCCGGAGGGCACCTTCTCGCAAGGGCCCGCGCCGCACCTCGAGTGGCGGGTTTTCGAGGCTTTCGAGGACGAAGGCGACCGCCCCGGGGTCGCGCGCGACCTGCCCTTCGAGCCCTTCGGTGAGAGTACGCGCCGCCACGGCTGTCTCCCGTCTCAGGAACCCGAACGCGCGAGCACGAGTTCGTGGACGAGCTGGGCGATCGCGTCGAAACGGTTGCGCCGCTCGATCTCTTCGGGGTCGCAGCTGATGTCGTACTCTTCCTCGACCGCGACCTGAAGAGAAACGAACGAAAGCGAGTCCATGGCCAGATCGCCGTCGATCGTGGAGTCGT
This sequence comes from Candidatus Binatia bacterium, assembly GCA_026004195.1. Taxonomy (NCBI): domain Bacteria; phylum Candidatus Binatota; class Binatia (SeqCode); species Binatia bacterium. The sequence goes on along the minus strand of BPIQ01000004.1, from coordinate 109,865 downwards.
CCCGGATCGAACTCGCGGGAATCCCCGCGTTCTCTTCGATCAGCCGGCGCAGCGTGGCCTTCACGTCTTCGAGGGAGGGAGTGGCCACGGACGGAGGTCGGTCTCCCCTCGAGGTCATGGAGCCTGCGAGGCGAGACCTTCGGGCTCGAGGACGTCTTCGTCCGCCCGCTCTCGGCGCGGCAGGCCGTACCGCGAGGCGACTTCCCCGAACGCGTCGAGAGCGTACCCGAGCTCGGCGGCGTCGTGCGCCGCCGTGACATGAGCTCGGACACGGCTCAGGTGGGCTTGCACCATGGGTGGGATGGCCGGGCACACCAGGACGCCTTTTTCTCGGAGCGCGGCCGTGACTTCCACGGCACGGGATTCGCTCCCGACGAGCACCGGGATCACGGGAGTGACGCTGTGCATGGTGTCGAGGCCCAGGCGGCGGAGCCCGGTAAGAAACGTGCGCGCGTTGTTCCAGAGCCTCCACCGCTGCTCTTTCTCCCGCTCGAGGATGTCGAGGGACGCCAGGGCTGCGGCCACGTTCGCGGGGGGCAGCACGGCGGAGAAGATCAGCGAGCGTGCATGGTGGCGGATCACGTCCACGAGGGAGCGGTCTCCCGCCACGAAGCCACCCACGCTGGCGAGCGACTTGCTCAACGTCCCCATCACGAGGTCCACGTCGCCCAGAAGACCGAAATGCTCGGCTGCGCCGGCACCCCTGGGCCCCAGCACGCCGAGCGAGTGAGCCTCGTCGACCATGACGACGGCCCCGTGGTCGTGAGCCGTGGCGCAAATCTCGGGCAGCGGCGCGACGTCGCCGTCGGCGCTGTAGACTCCTTCGACGATCACCAGGGTTCGGCGTCCGGCGGAGTGCTTCTGGAGCAGCGACCCGAGGTGCCGGACGCTGTTGTGGCGGAAGAAGCGAACTTCGGCCCCCGAAAGGCGTGCGCCGTCCACGATGGAGGCGTGGTCGAAGACATCGGCGAGGACGAGATCCCCGCGGCCCACCAGAGCCGAGACGATACCCACGTTCGCTTGGTAGCCCGTCGCGAACAGAGCCGCGTCTTCTTGTTCGAGAAACCGCGCGAGGCGGCGTTCGAGCTCTCGGTGGAGTTCCGTGTACCCTCCGGCCAGCGGCGAGGCGCAGAGGCTCGTGCCGTAGCGGGCAATGGCGGCTTGTGCCGCCTCGCGAACCCGCGGATCCTTCGTGAGCCCGAGGTAGTCGTTGGCCGTAAGAACCACTCTCCGCTCGGGTTCCCGACCGTTCGCGGTAAGGACGGCCCAGTAAAAGGGATAAACCCCTTGCTCCCGTGCTTCGTCGACCCGTTTCAAGAGGGGCTCGAACGGGAGGACGAACCGCTGCCGCACGTTTCGGCGTTCGTCGGGTTCTTTTGCGCGCTTCATCCCCTGAAAACCCCGCCCCGCGGACTCGTTATCGAGGTGATCCCATTCTGTCAATAGCAGAAAGGGGCAGGAAGTTCCGGGGGGCGGCGCATTTTCAACGCGCCAGCCGGTCGAGAAACGCTTCCACGTCCAGGTGTTCCCGCGCGAACTGCACGAGCTTTTCCCGAATCTCCTCGCGGTCTTCGAGTGGGAACGGAGCACGGGGGAGCACCCCTAGGGGGCTACCGAGGAGCTCCCGCAGGACCCCGACATTGGTTTCCGCAGCCAAGTCTCGCCCGGGCTCGGGAAAATTGACCACGTAACCGAGGAACGGAAGGCCCCTTCTCTCGATGGCTTCGACGGTCAGCAAGGTGTGGTTGAGCGCCCCCAGTTTCGAGCCCACGACCAGAAGAACCGGAAGGCGCCAGTGCCGGCACAGGTCGGCCATGGTCGACCCGGTGCCGAGTGGCACCAGGAAGCCCCCTGCTCCCTCGACCAGTACGAATTCGGCCTCCGCAGCGAGGGTTTCGAAGGCTTGCCGGATTCTCGGAAGCTCGACGTCTCCGCCCCTTCGGCGGGCCGCTACCCAAGGTGCCAAGGGCTCTTCGAAGCGGTAGGGGCAGACGGTCTCGAGGGCGGCCGTGCACCTCGAGAAGTACCGTAAGAGCGCGGCATCGGACGGAAAGAGCCCCGCGGGGCTCGTCCGGCACCCCGTCTCCGCTACCTTGAGCGGCGCGCACTTCCGGCCCCGGGCTTCGAGTAGGGCGAGAAGAGCGCAACCGAGGAACGTCTTGCCGACGCCCGTATCCGTGCCCGTAACGAAAAAGGCCGACGCCACGAAGCACTTCCTAGCAGGGGGCTACGGATTTCGAAACCGGACCCTCGAGTTCGCTCGGGAAAGGCGCCGGTGAGCTCGAAAGGGCCTCCCCGACTGCTCGCGGGTCGAACTTCGGGAGAGGGGCCCTCGGAGACGAACCGTCCGGGCTCGCGCCCGAGGCAAAGGCCGATGCGCTTTGCCTTACGAGGCGAGGTCCGCTTCGAGCAGGTGAGGGTGCGACTGCGGATTATGCGAAAAACGCCCAGATGCCGAGACCGATCAGGCCCCAGAGGACTCCACTTACGAGCCCTCCGACGAGAAAGCCGAGAAGCGGCATCCCGGGCGCGCGGTCGCCTCTACGGGCCTTCGAAACTTCTCGTTGCCCTTCGGCCTCGATCCAGCCTCGTTCCGCCCATTCGGATCGGATCGTGCTCGTGGCTGTCGTCATGCCGAATTAGGGCTAGCAACCCTCGTACCGCACCGGAACCCCCGCCGCCGACGCCTCGGATGGCGGGGTGTAAGGGCGGAGCGTTATCGGATCGACACTTTTGTGCGGCGACGACCGAAACGAGCCTTCCCGAGCCCGTTCTGGGGAAACCCCATGCGTCCCCTCATGCCATGCGGGTCACGTCCGCGATGGCTTGCGCCGTCGATCGCACGAGGTGTTCCGCCTCGTCGGAGCGCAGGGAAAGGGGGGGCATCAGAACGATGACGGAGCCCAGGGGCCGAAGGACCACCCCGTAGCGGCGCACCTCTCCGCAGACGCGAGCGCCGATCCGGTCGCGAGGCTTGTAAGCGAGGCGGGTCTCCCGGTCGCGCACGAGCTCGATACCGATCATACAACCCGCCTGCCGGATGTCGCCGACGGCGGGCAGGGGTGCTACGAAACGTTCGAGCAGGTCCGCCAGAACCCTCGACAGGGCTCGTGCTTTTTCCACCGTAGCCTCTTCCCGGAAGATCCTGAGGTTTTCGAGCGCGACGGCACAAGCCAGCGGGTTGCCGGTATAGGTGTGGCCGTAAAAGAAGGCCCGGAACTCTTCGTAAGGCCCGAGGAACGCTTCGAAGATTTCCTCGCGGGCGAGGGTGGCGGCAAGAGCCATGTAGCCACCGGTGATGCCCTTGCCCAGGCACAGAAGGTCGGGCGAAAGCTCCGCGTGTTCGACCGCGAACATGCGTCCGGTCCGCCCGAAGCCGGTGGCGACCTCGTCGCAGATCACGAGCGCTCCGGCTTCCTTCGCAAGCCGTGCCACCTCGCGGAGATAGCGGGGGGAGTGGGTCCACATGCCGGCCGCACCTTGCACGATCGGTTCGATCACGAGTGCGGCGATCTCCTCGGCATGACGCGAGAACGTCTCGCGCGCCTGTGCGAGCGCTTCGGCTTCGGCCTCCTCCGGAGGGAGCCGACGATGCCAGCGGAAAACGTGCGGGGGGTCGAGCTTGAGCGCCTCGAAGAGCAGGGGCCGAACGAACCGGTGGAATGTCTCGGAATATCCCACGCTCACGGCGCCCAGCGTGTCTCCGTGGTAACCCTCGGTGAGAGAGACGAAACGGGTCCGTCGCGGGGCCCCGACGAGTTGCCAGTACTGGGCGGCCATGCGCAGCGCCACCTCGACGGCCGTGGCCCCCGAGTCCGAGTAAAAGACACGTGTGAGGCCCGGCGGGGCCACCGAGACGAGCTCGCGGGCACACTCGATGGAGGGCACGTTGGCGAGCCCGAGAAGCGTCGAGTGTGCTACCCGGCCGATTTGCCGGCGCAGCGCCCGATCGAGCCTCGGGTGTCGGTGGCCGTGGACGTTGCACCAGAGGGAGGCGACGCCGTCCAGATAGCGCCGCCCGCGAACGTCCACGAGATAGTTCCCCTGTGCCTTCGCGACGACGAGCGGCTCCTCGGCGAGCCACTCCTGCATTTGCGTGAAGGGATGCCAGAGATAGCGGTGGTCCCAGGCTACGAGGTCCGATCGACGTGGCATGGTCCTGCGGCGTTCCCGTGGGCGCTTACGGCCCGAGTTTTCCGCGTAGCGGTCGTGAAAAACGCCAGTTAGGACGGGGGCTTTCACGAGTCAACGCTCGTGGACTTTTCGCGCGGGAGGCTGTATCGCGGACCCGTGCCGAAGGAGCGCACGGACTACGTCTGCCAGAGTTGCGGTTACCGTTCTCCCCGTAGCTACGGGCGGTGTCCCCGGTGCGGGGAATGGAGTTCGTTCGTCGAGGAGTTCGAGGGGCCACGAACTCCCCCGAGGAGGCCCGAAGCCGCGGAGCTGCGAGTTCTCGGAACGCTCGAGGAACGCATCCCGGGACGCTCGCGGACGGGCATCTCCGAGCTCGATCGGGTACTCGGAGGGGGTTTCGTGCCGGGTTCCGTGGTCCTGCTCGGAGGGGATCCCGGGATCGGAAAGTCGACCCTTCTTCTCCAGGCGCTCGCGAATCTTTCGGACCGTCTCCGGGCCGTTTACGTCTCGGGCGAGGAGTCGCCCGGCCAGTTGAAACTGCGGGCGAAGAGGCTCGGTGTCGACGGAAAAGCCGTTCTCGTGCTGCCCGAGACCTGTCTCGAAAACATTCTGTCCAGACTCTCGGAATCCGAGGCTTCCGTCGCCGGCGTCGACTCCATCCAGACGGTTTCGAGCGTGGATCTCGAGTCCAGTGCGGGCAGCGTGGGACAGCTCCGGGAATGTACCGCCCGGTTCGTCGAGTTCGCGAAAAAAAGCGGGTGCGTGGTCGTTCTCGTGGGGCACGTGACGAAAGACGGGACTCTCGCCGGACCCAGGACGCTCGAGCATCTGGTCGACACGGTGCTGTACTTCGAAGGAGAGCGAGGGCAGCCTTACCGCATTCTGCGGGCCGTGAAGAACCGCTACGGGTCGACGAACGAGGTGGGAGTGTTCGAGATGACCGAAAAGGGTCTCGTGGGCGTGTCGAACGCCTCGGCGCTCTTTCTCGCCCAGAGACCCGTTGGCGTGCCCGGGTCGGTCGTCGTGGCGACCGTGGAAGGTACGCGTCCTATCCTGGTCGAAATCCAAGCCCTCGTTTCGGCGAGCGCGCTCGGTACTCCCCGGCGGGCCACCCTGGGTCTCGATCCGAACCGGGTGGCCGTTCTCACCGCACTCGTGGAGAAAAAACTCGGGTTGCAGCTCGCGGGGCACGACATTTTCGTCAACGTGGCGGGCGGGGTTCGAATCGACGAGCCCGCCTCGGACCTGGGAGTCGTGGCCGCCCTTGTGTCGAGTTTTCTCGACCGCCCCGTCGAGGCTTCCACCGTCGTCCTCGGGGAAGTGGGCCTCGCGGGGGAGGTACGTGCCATCGGGGATGCCGAGGCTCGGATTCGCGAAGCGGCTGCCCTGGGCTTCCGGCGGTGCGTTCTACCCGTGGCGTCCCTCGAACAGCTCGTTCGGCCTCCGGGGATCGAGCTCCGCGGGGTTCGGACCCTGCAGGAGGCCTGGGAGTGTCTTTTTTGACGGTCCTCGGTTCCGGGAGAAGAAGCACCTGTTCTCCCCCGGGTGGCGAAAAGGCTCTTGTGCCTCGGTGACGGAAAGGTCATACTCTGGATCGGTTGATTCAGGCGGGAACCCTCCGCGGTTCCGAATGGCTGGGAGAGGAGCGATGGGTGTACGCCGCAAGTGGCCCCCTATGGCCTGCAACGAGCCCCGGGCAGGAGTTCCTGCGAACGACCGAGGTGCATGATGCTAGTACTGACGAGAAAACTAGGGCAGTCGATCCGGATCGGAGATTCCATCCGGATTCAGGTGGTGGAGGTCCGTGGAAACCAGATCCGCCTCGGGATCGAAGCTCCACCCGAAATCCGAGTTCTTCGCGAAGAGCTCTACCAGCAGGTCGCCGAGAAGCCCGTGACCGAGGGGGCGACTCACCTCGGCGAGGAAGCGAAGAAATAGGGAAGCCCGAAGGGCTCAGAAGCTCTTCGTGTACCCTTCCGACTCTCCCGACTCTTCGTCCTCGAGCATGAGCCTCACCTTGCGGTAGGCGAACCGTGGAACGAAGAGATACCCTTCGAGCCGGCCTGCGGGTGGGATGCGGCTCTTCCGGAGGGCACCCGTCGTGACGGCTGCCTTTTCCGTCCCGAGCTTTCGCGAAACCTCCTCGACGGACAACGGCCGTACCCTGGAGCCGGCCTCCGGGTAGAAAGAAACCCTCGCCGGGTCGAAGACATAAGACCGGTCGGTGCGGTTTTCGACCTCGAGGCGCACGGCCATGAGGCCCAGAGAGGCCCATTCCTCCCGGCCGTTTCGCACGGGTCGCAAGTCGATCAGAAGGCCGCTTTGCGGGCGGCTTTCCTTTTCGCGCGCGGCCGAGGCCCGCCGCGCGGACACCACGGCGTCGTAGGCTTCGCGGAAGCGGGACGGAAAGGAAAGCTGCCGCGTGCAGCTCTCCCGGCTCGTCGCTTCGAGCACCGCTCCCTTCTCGGAACACCGTACCTCGACCCGGGCGGAACTTTTTTCGCCGGAGTTTTCCCCGACGATCGCGCCCGGACTTCCGGGTTCGGCCTTGCGCGCCTCGACGATCCGGAACCCGAGACGCTTCACCGTCTGGATCGCGAGCCGGTTGGCCTCGCGGCAGGAGACGAGCGGGATTTCGACGACGGCGGAGCGCGACGGGCAAAAGCTCGGCCCCGAAGACTTCGCTTCGTTCCCGGGGGGCGCGGAGCCGGGCCCGCGGGGAACCCGCGGCTGCGGCCCGCACGCCAGGAGCGCGCAGCAGAGGAGCAGAACGGTCGAGCTCCGGGGCGTCATGCGCCCCTCATGGAACCACCCCTCGTCTCCGGGGGCAAGTCGCGCTAGCCTGGGGTCATGGTCGTCAGGGATCCGGTTCACGGAGACGTGGAAGTCTCGGAACCGGAGCGGAGAATCCTCGACACGCCGGAGGTGCAGCGGCTGCGTGGAATCAAACAGCTCGGCACGGCGTACCTCGTCTACCCCGGTTGCACGCACACCCGCTTCGAGCATTCGCTCGGGACGTGCCACCTTGCCCACCGCATCGTCACCGAGCTGCGACGCAAGGGGGCGCGCATCTCGGCGGAGCTCGAGACGGCGCTCGGGATCGCCGCCCTCTTGCACGACGTGACGCACGTGCCCTTCGGCCACACGCTCGAGGACGAGCGGAGGCTTTTCCCCCGGCACGACAGAGGCACGCGCCTCGGGCAGGTGCTTTCGGGCGGAGTCGGGGAAGAGCTGCGGCGGTCGGGTTTCGAGGAGCCCGTCGCCTCCATTCTCGGGGTCGGAGACGGCGAGGTGCCCGCGTGGCTCCGCGACGTCGTCTCGAGCACGGTCGACGCCGATCTCCTCGACTACCTGAGACGCGATGCCTATTTTTCGGGCCTCGCCCAGTCCTACGACGACCGGGTCTTCCGCTATTTCTGCCTCGAGCGTGGACGCCTCGCGCTCGACATGTCCAAGCACGGGATGGAAAGGCCGGACGCTCGCTCGGAATGCATCCAGCTCCTCCGGACCCGGTACTTTCTGAGCGAGCGGGTCTACTACCACCACACGAAGGTGGCGGCGGGAGCCATGGTCTCGAAAGCCGTGGAAATCGCGCAAGGGTACGGGAGGCTCGACGAGCGGGAGCTCCTCGGGGCTACCGACGCTTCGCTCCTCTCGGCTCTCGCCGAAATTCCCGACCCGCGCCGTCCCGACCCGGACCTTCGAAGGCTTTCGCGAGCGCTCCTCGAACGCAGGCTCTACAAGAGGGCTTACGTGCTTTCCGGCGCGAACGTGCCGCCGGAGGCACGCGAGGAGCTGGTCCGCCGGTTCCACGAAGACCGTGCCGAACGGCAGCGCACCGAAAAGGAACTCGCGCGGGAGGTCGGCTGCCGGGAAGCGGAAGTCATCGTGTACTGCCCGGCCCGAACGGTCATGAAGGAGGCGGCGGCACTCGTGCGAACCCCCTCGGGGGTCTTCCCCCTGAACGAGCGCAAGCGAGGTCTCGAGGAAATCCGGGCCCTCGAAGCGAGGTACGAAGAACTCTGGCGGTTCTACGTTTTCGTTCCCGAGGAACACGTCGACCGTGCGTCTTCGGTCGCGCAAGAGCACTTCGGCTTTCCGAACGAATTCTCGCGCTCCGGCCGCTGAAACGGCTCAGGCGCCGTCGAGCCACCGGGGAAGAGCTCGGAGGAGGCAACGGCGAATTTCGTCCCTGCAGGCACGAAAGACGTCCTCGTCCTGTCCGGCCGGATCTTCGATGTCTCCCGATTCTCCGGCCCACTCCTTGAGGGTGTGTGCGGCCTTTTCCGGAGGTCCGGGGAAGGCTTCCCGGAGCATGGCCAGCTGTTCCTCCGTCATGGTGACGACGAAATCCGCCTCTTCGTAGAGGTGCCGGTTCCGTTTGAGGTCGGTGGCGACGGTCTCTTCGGGCACCTCGATCCCGATTTCCCGCAGAGCGAGTCGCGCGTCGAGGGAAACCAGGGCGCCGTCGCGCGCGTAGGGAGCGATGCCGGCCGAGCGGATGCTCAGCGCCCCCGCGAGCCCCCTTTCGGCGAGCAGCTCGCGGAGGAGAAACTCCGCCATCACGCTACGCGAGGTGTTCGCGTGGCAGACGAGGAGGAGCTTCTTCGGGCGCACCGGCTGCCGGCCTAGAATGCCCCGCTCTCGGCCAGGATCTTGCCCATGTCTTCTTTGGCCGTGATTCCCTTGGCCAGCTCGGCTTTGAGCGCCGCTCCGAGTTTTTCGGGATCCCACCTGCCCTTCTGCTGCACCTTACCGACCGTGTGCCATCCTTGCAGGAGCCAGACCGTTCCGCCCCCCACGCGGAAGACCTCGCCGTGGACGTCCTTGGCGTCGTCGCTGGCGAGCCAGGCGACGAGCGGTGCCACGTTGGCGGGGTCGAAAAAGTCGAATTCCCCTTCCTTGGGCTGCTTGCCCATGATGGGGGCCGTCGACGGAGTCGCATCGACCGTGAGGCGCGTGCGGGCAAGGGGGGCGATCGCGTTGGCGGTCACCCCGTACTTCTGCATTTCGCGGTCCACGACGATGGCCATGAGAGCCACCGCGGCCTTCGCCGCGCCGTAGTTCGACTGCCCGACGTTGCCGAGAAGCCCCGCGTCCGACGTGGTGTTGATGATCCGGCCGTTCAGGACGTTTCCTTTCTTGTGTTCGTTGCGCCAGTACTCGCAGGCGTGGCGGCACATGTTGAAGGTCCCCTTCAGGTGCACGGCGATCACCGCGTCGAAATCTTCTTCGCTCATGTTGAAAATCATCCGGTCGCGGAGGATCCCCGCGTTGTTGACGACGATGTTGAGCTTGCCGAAGTGATCGAGGGCGCACTCGACGATGCGCTTGGCACCCTGGAAATCCGCCACGCTTTCCCCGTTGGCGACGGCCTCGCCGCCCATCTTCTTGATCTCGCTCACGACCTCCTGGGCCGGTGTGGGATTCGGATTGCCGGAGCCGTCGAAATGTGCGCCGAGGTCGTTCACGACGACCTTGGCCCCGAGCCGTGCCATCAGCAGGGCTTCTTCCCGCCCGATGCCTCGACCCGCTCCCGTGACGATCGCTACCTTGTCCTCGAGCAGTCGTGCCATTGGCTTCGCCTTCCTCCGTCGGGGATTGGCCCTTCACCGGGCCCGAGCCGCACGAGACGCCTCGGGGAAAGAGGGCCGAGCAGGTTTCTTCGCGGAAAGGCGGAGTCAAGTCAAGGTCGGGAAAAGAACTCGGAGAGCGCGAGGAAGACCTCGTTCCGCGAACCGACGACCTTCCGGGCAGGGGGAAGCGAGGCGAGGAACACTTCCCCGTAGCGCCGCCGGGCGAGCCGACTGTCGAGCACCACGACCGCTCCACGGTCCGTTCGGGTACGTACGAGCCGCCCGAATCCCTGCTTGAGCTTGCGCACGGCCAGGGGAAGGGCGAGCTCGGAGAACGGGTCGCGCCCCTCGGCTCGGAGAGCTTCGGACCTGGCTTCGAGAACGGGCTCGGTCGGCACCGGAAAAGGGAGTCGAGAGAGGACGACGCAACGCAGGGCGTCGCCCGGAACGTCCACCCCTTCCCAGAACGTGTCGGTCCCGAAGAGCACGCAGCTCCCTCCCCGGCGAAACCGCTCGAGAAGGCGCGTTCTGGTGGCGGTGCCTTGCCGCAGGGGCTCGAGGCCCGAGCTTCGAAGTCTCTCGTCGAGGGCTTGCCAGGCGGCTTCGAGCGAGGCGTGGGAGGTGAAGAGAAGCAGGACCCCGCCACCCGCAAGAAGGGCGATCTCGAAGATCGCCTCGTGGAGCTGCGTCGGGAAATCGGGGTCCGTGGGTTCCGGCATGTCGGCGGGCACGGCGAGGAGGGACTGCGAGGCGTAATCGAAAGGAGAGGGAAGAAGGAGGGAAACGACCCGCTCGGGCACCGAGAGCCCGTCGAGGCCGATCTCGCGGAAGTAGGGCGAGAAATCCCCCGCGGTGGCGAGTGTCGCCGAAGCGAGAACGACGGTCGGGTAGCGCTCGAAAAGAAGGCGGCGCAGCAGGGGTGCCACGCGGACCGGCGCTTCCTGAAGCGTCACGGCTCCGCTCGCCTGCCTTCGCTCGACCCAGCGACACTTCTCCGGCGAGGGCTCGAAAAACGCGCCGAGAAAGTCCGCGAGGGCAACGAAGCGGCTCGAGAGCGAAGACGCTTCGGGACGGAGGAAGAGGAGCGTCCGGTGCCGCTCGTACTCGGGCTCGGCAAGTCGGCGTGCCACGGCTTCGAGCCTCTGCCCGAGCCCGAGAAGGCCCGTGGCGAGCTCCCGCGCGCGCGAGGCCAGCTCCTCGAGCTCCTGGCCGCTCCCGAGACGTTCGGGGCGCGCCGTCACGGTTTCCTCGCCGTCGCCGGCGGGAGGAAGGAGCGCGGCGAGGTGCCGGAAAAAAGCCCGAGCTTCGTCGAGAAGCTCCGTCTGTCGAACGGAGAGTTCGCCTACGATTCTCTCCGCACGACCGCTCTCTCCGGCCGATCGCAAGGCCCGCGAGAGTGCCGGAAGAAAACCCCTGTCGGTCTTTTTCGGCGAGCGGAGTCTCGCGAGGAGGCGTTCCACGGACGAGAGGCCGGCCGAGCCTCCGAAGAGCGACGTCGCGACTTCCTCGAGGCGGTGAGCCTCGTCGACGACCAGGCGGCGGAAGGGGGGCAGCACGGCGTTCTGCGCACCCGGGCCGAGTTGCTCCCGCAGCACGGCATCGGCGAGGAGGAGGTGCTGGTTGGTCACGAGGAGGTCCGCCCCGAGAGCCGCCCGGCGCGCCTCGTAGAAAAAACAGTTCGAGTAGAACGGGCAGCGGGTCCGGAGACAGTTGTCGTTCTCGGACACCACCTGTTGCCAGACGTCCGGCGACGGCACGAATCCCAGGTCGGAGAGGCTACCGTCGCTCGTGGACCGTGCCCAGTCGAGGACGACGTGGAGCTCGGCTTCGTCCTCGCCGGGAAAAAGCCCGGGCTCGGCCTCGAGCTCGGCGACCTTGCGTCGGCAGACGTAATGATTGCGTCCCTTGACCAGAGCCGTGCGGAGGTCGAGAGCTGCGCCGCGGACGAGGAGCGGAAGTTCCCTTTTTTCCAGTTGCTCCTGCAGGGGGATCGTCCTCGTGGCCACGGCGACCCGCTCGCCGGTCTTCCGACTCCACAGCAGAAGCGGAACGAGGTACGCGAGGGACTTGCCCGTTCCCGTCCCGGCTTCGACCACGAGCACTTCCTCGTCGGAGAGGGCACGCGCCACGGCTTCCGCCATCCGGCTTTGCTCGGGTCGCTCCTCGTAGGAGGGAAGAACCGAGCGGAGCCGGTCGAGCGTCGCGAGAATTTCCTCCGCCGGGAGGGTCGCGGCGGCGGGGAGCCGCGCTTCGGCGAGGACGAGGAGCCGGGAAACGGCCTCGTCGAGCAGCCAGAAGCCCGAGCCGACCTCCGAAAGGCGCCGGGCGACGTCCTCCTCGGCCGGCTCGGGACGGAGGTCGCTGCCGGGCCGGACTCGCAGGAACACTTCTCCGCTCCGGACCCAGCGGAAAAAGCGTTCCGGGGGAACCGTGCCCGCCGCGAGAAAGCGGAGTTCCTCGACTCTGCCCCGGCGGTCCGGGATCCCCAGGGCCAGGATGCCTTTGCGGCCGGCCTCCGCGAGGGCTTCGAGCAGCGCGGTCCGTGCACCTTCCCCGAGCCTCTGCGTCGCCGGTTGCGGGCCGCTCTTCACGTCTGGTCGAGATACTCCGAAAGCCCGTAGCCCACGTGCTTCCCGTGGCGCCACTCCGTGAGACCTTCCCCGATCCGGGTCGTGCGGCCGTGCCGCCGGTTCCGGAGCGGGAGGAGGGAGAGGACCCTGCCCTCGACCTCGAGCGTGCCCTCGCCCGTGTGCAGCAGGGCCCGCACCTCTTCGTGGTAGGGTCCGGGCTCCCTCCATCGCGTCTCGATTTCGCACCGCTCGACGAGCGTGTTCTTTCCGTCCCGAAAGACGAATCCGGAGAGGATCTCCCGGCCCGCCTCGGTCACGATCTGCGAGCCCATGAAGCCGAAACCTTCGTCGAACTGGCAGGTGAGCCAGCGGTAGAACCTGGGCGATTGCCAGGACCGGGGGCCCCACGAATGGTCGCGAAGCCCGAGTCCGCGGAAGGGCAGTGTGCTCCGCCCGACACCGAGCGTTCCCGTGGCTCGAACGTGCTGCTCGTAGTGCCCTCGGGCGAAGACCATGTCCGGGGCGTCGCCTTCCGCCTGCCCCCCGTAGATCGGGCTCAAGCCTTCGACGTCGAGCTCCAGCGAGACCCACGTGCGCGGGCTTTCCACGAAAGCGCGCTTCGGGTCTTCGAGCAGAAGGGGATCGGCGAGGTCGAGCGCCTCGCCGCGGTATCGGACACGAAGCCGCCGGAACGGCTCGACGACTTCGAAACGCATCCCGCCCGCGTCGAAGGCGCGGTTGTCGGGGATTTCGGGCCTCCGGTAGTCGAAAACCGCCGAGCCGTCCGCCCGGTAGAGCGCGAGCGTCACCTCGGCGTAGCCCTCGTTGGGTCGGTTCCCGATCCGGACGAAGCCACCGAGCCGGTGGTCCCGGTCGTAGAAGTTGAAATACATGCTCTCGTTGAAGTTCTCCTCGCCCGTGTTCTCGTGCATGTACTCGTCGCGCGGTTCGATGTTCATCGTGCCTCCTTTTCCGATCTTTCGAGACGGTCCAGCTCGCGGAGGATCCGGACCAGCTTTTTGGCGCCCGAGACGAGGTTTTCTCTCGACAGCCGTTCGTCGACGCCGTGGACGCGACGGGATTCCTCCTCGTCGAGCGTCACGGGGACGAAGCCGTAGGCTACGGCTCCGATCTCGCGAAAGTAATGGCTGTCCGTGAAGCCGCGCAGGACGGCAGGGACGACGCCGGCTCCCTCTTCGCCCGCGACGCGCTCGATGGCTCGGTAGAGGCTCGTTTCGGTCGGCGAGGACGAAGGTGGGAAGTGGAGGAGGATCTCGAACTCGACGCTCTCGTCGTCGACCACGGACCGAAGGGTCCGGAGAAACGCCTCGGGGTCTTCTCCGGGCAGAAGGCGGCAGTCGATTTCCGCCCGCGCCTCGGTCGGGATGACGTTGGTCTTCTGTCCCGCCCGGAGAACCGTCGGCGCGAGGGTGTTCCGGACGAGCGCGGCGTCGCGGGGTTCGGCGAGAAAAGCGTTTCGCAGTCGCTCGTCGGACAGGGTCTTCTCCAGGTCGCGGTAGAGGCTCGCTCGTTGCTCGTCCACGAACGCGGCCAGCGCTCGGTAGTAGCGTCGGACCTCCGGCGTCAGGCGAACGTCGGGCCGGTACCTGCGAATCCGCTCGAGTGCGCGAACCAGTCGCGTGACGGCCGAGCCGTTCCGGGGCGTGGACCCGTGTCCCCCCTCGCCCCGGGCCACGAGCCGGATCCAGAGCGGAGCCTTTTCCGCCACCGCCACCTCGTAGACGCGTTTTCTGCCGAAGTCCCGGATGGCACCGCCTTCGTTCAGGACGAATTCGGGGGAGCCGAGTTCGGCTGCGTGCTCCCGCACGAACCAGCCGGCCCCTTTCGCTCCTCCGGTCTCTTCGTCCGCCGTGCCCAGGAACACGACGTCGCGTCCCGGGCGTTCCTCCGAACGCGCCAGCGCCACGAGCGCCATGGCCTGCACGGCGCCCATTCCCTTGCAGTCGATGGCTCCCCTACCGTAGAGGTAGCCCTGATCTTCGGAGCCGCCGAAAGGAGGTCGGGACCACTGGTCGGCTTCGGCCGGGACCACGTCGAGGTGGTTGAGGAGAACGACCGCACGCCCCCGGTTTCGGCCCGGCAGGCGGGCGAGGACCGAACCCCGTCCGGGCTCGGATTCGAACACTTCCGCCTCGACGCCCCTTTGGCGGAACCAGGAAGCCAGAAAGTTGGCGAGCGGTGTTTCGTTGCCGGGAGGATTCGTCGTGTCGATGCGCAACGACGCTCGCAGGAGCTCGACGCCCTCGCGGGCGAGAAGTGCCCAGTCGTCGTCGGCCCGACTCGGCGTCGGGAGGAGAAGGGAAGCGAGGACGACCAGGATCGGGCCGCCTCGGGAGCGACCGACGAAGCTCATTGGCTTTTGAGCTCGACCACGTAGCCGTCGGGGTCGGTCACGTAGATCGAGAGCCCCGTCCCGCTCGCGCCCACACGGGGCACGGGCTTCTCTTCGAGCACCCTCACGCCTCGGGAAGCGAGCCAGGGGACGAGCTTCTCGAAGTCGCAGGGTTCGAGCCGGACGCAGAAGTGGAGGAACCCCCCGGTGCGGCTCGCCTCCGCCGGGTCGTAGGTCGGGTCCGGGACCAGGTCGAGAAGCTGCTCCCCGATTCTCACGGAAACGAAAGGACGCTTGCCCGCTCGAAACTCGTCGAGGAAAAGAACCTCGAGGCCCAGGAGGTCACGGTAGAAGGCGAGCGAGCGTTCGAGGTCGCGCACCCGGAGGACGAAATGGTCGAGGGCTGCGACTCGAAACATCGACGGCCCATCCTTGCACCGCCGGCCCGCGCTGTCGAGAGGCGGCCCTCTAGAGGAGCCCTCCGGGTGGCATCCCGGGCGTCGGGGCGGCCTTTTCCTCCGGTTTTTCGGCCACGAGCGCTTCCGTGGTCAGGAGAAGTCCCGCCACGGAGGCGGCGTGAATCAGCGCCGTGCGGACCACCTTCGTCGGGTCGACGACCCCGGCCTTCACGAGGTCCCCGAACTCTTCTTTCGCGGCGTCGAAGCCGAACGCACCCTTGCCGCTCTTGACGCGTTCGAGGACGATCGATCCTTCCCAGCCCGCGTTGCGAGCGATCCACCGGCAGGGTTCTTCCACGGCCCTTTCCACGATCCGAACGCCCACGGCCTCCTCCTCCGAAGTTTCGAGCCCGTCGAGCACCCGGGCGGCCCGGATCAGGGCCACGCCCCCACCGGGCACGATGCCTTCCTCGACGGCGGCACGGGTGGCGTGGAGCGCGTCCTCGACGCGCGCCTTTTTCTCTTTCATCTCGATTTCCGTCGCGGCACCCACGCGCACCACGGCCACGCCTCCGACGAGTTTCGCGAGCCTTTCCTGGAGCTTTTCCCTCTCGTAGTCCGAGGTGGTTTCCTCGATCTGCGTGCGGAGCTGACGGATTCTGGCTTCGATGTCGGATTTCTTCCCGGCACCGTCGACGATCGTCGTCGTGTCTTTGTCCACGACGATCCGCTTGGCGCGACCGAGGTCCCGGAGGGTGACGTTTTCGAGCCGGACTCCGAGCTCCTCGGCGACGAGGCGGCCCCCCGTGAGAATCGCGATGTCCTCGAGGATGGCTTTTCGGCGCTCGCCGAAGGCGGGGGCCTTGACCGCCACGCACCGCAGCGTCCCCCGGATCTTGTTCACGACGAGCGTCGCCAGGGCTTCTCCCTCGACGTCCTCCGCGACGAGGAGGAAGGGGCGGCCGGTCTTGGCGAGCGCCTCGAGCACCGGAAGCAGGTCCTGCATCGAGGAGATCTTCTTTTCGTGGACGAGCACGAAGGCGTCCTCCAGAACCGCCTCCATCTTGTCCGGGTCCGTCACGAAGTACGGCGAGAGGTACCCCCGGTCGAACTGCATCCCCTCGACCACGTCGAGCGTCGTCTCGAGACTCCTGGCCTCTTCGACCGTGATGACTCCCTCCTTGCCCACCCGGCTCATCGCCTCGGCGAGGATCTCGCCGATCTCGGGATCGTTGTTGGCGGACAGAGCACCGACCTGCGCGATTTCTTTCCGGTCCCTCGTCGGCTTCGAGAGCCGTCCGAGCTCTTCGGCCATCGCCGAGGCGGCGCGGTCGATCCCGCGCTTGATCGCCATCGGGTCGTGGCCGGCGGCGACCATCTTGAGGCCTTCGGTAAAAATGGCCCTGGCCAGGACCGTGGCGGTGGTCGTGCCGTCGCCCGCGACGTCCGAGGTCTTGCTGGCCACCTCCTTGACCATCTGGGCTCCCATGTTTTCGAACCGGTCTTCGAGCTCGATTTCCCTGGCGACGGTCACGCCGTCCTTGGTCACCGTCGGGGGGCCGAAGTTCTTCTCGAGGACGACGTTGCGTCCCTTGGGTCCGAGCGTGACCGTGACGGCGTCCCCGAGGAGCACGACCCCTCGGAGGATCTTTTCACGAGCTTCCTGGGCGAATTTGACGACTTTGGTTGCCATGGGCTTTCTCCTTCCCCCGGGGTTTCGGACCGCGGGCGTGTTCTTCCCGTAGGGGTGCGACTCCCGCGCCGCGGTCTCGGTTCGCTCCGGCCTTTATTCCACGACTCCGAGGATGTCCTCTTCGCGAAGGATCAGGAGATCTTCTCCGTCGATCTCGACCTCGCTGCCCGCGTATTTCCCGAAAAGGACCCTGTCCCCCGGTTTCACCTCGAGCGGCACGAGCTCTCCCTTGTCGGTGATCCGGCCCTTCCCCACGGCCACCACCCGCCCTTCCTGCGGTTTTTCCTTCGCGGTGTCGGGGATGATGATACCCCCTTTGGTTTTTTCCTCTTCGTCGACGCGGCGCACGAGCACCCGGTCGTGGAGCGGGCGGATCTTCATTTGCGGTCCTCCTTCTTGTTCCCGAACGCGCGCGGAGCGTTCGGGCGTGGAATCGAGCGGAACCCGTCGAGCGTCGGGACCGGGCCGACGCTGCCCGGGTTCCCCCTTCGTGTCAAGCTGGGCTTTTTCCTCCTGGACGCGGGGCCGTCAGGACTTACGGTGCTTGCGTTCTTCCTCGGCGTAGTACTTCCGGTAGAGAATTTCCCATTCCCGCGACCCCGGCGGGACACGGCGCGAAAGCGATTCGATTTTTTTCCGGACCGCCGCGTCGATGGTCTGGTGAAGGGTGTCCGAGGCTTCGAGCACCCGTTTGATTTCCATCAGCACGTAACGCTCTCTCGTCACCTCCGCCAGGTTTTCCTTGCGGAGCATCTCGACGATGGCGTGAGCGAGATAGGACTGGCGCGCTTCGCTGAACTTCATACAGCTCTCGGCCCTTCAGAGGGGAAAGCCCCGTTCCTCGGCGAGCTTCTTTTTGACGAGCTGGATCATGCGGTTCTGGTCGATTCCGGGAGCGTTGCGGGCCGTGGCGGCGACGATGCGCTCGGCTTCCTCTTCGAGGGCCGCTTCCTCTTCGAACGTTTTTCGGATCCGCTCGGCCACTTTTTCGACCAGGATCGACTTCTCCACCCTGGGCCGGACGT
The DNA here is from genome assembly GCA_026004195.1 of Candidatus Binatia bacterium. NCBI lineage: Bacteria > Candidatus Binatota > Binatia (SeqCode) > Binatia bacterium. Next base: position 92,116 of record BPIQ01000004.1, on the reverse strand, counting down.
AGCCCTGACGCAGGAGAGCGTCGACGATCCGCTCGGCCAACCGGTCGATTTCCGTCGTGGGAATTCGCACGGGAAGGCATGTTAGCCGCGCCCCCGGAAGGTCGCAACGCGTGGCCGGACGCGGATATTTGCTTGACGTTGACCCCGCTCGGGCGTATAAAGCGCCGCTAGCTCTTGTGGCCGGGTCGGCCCGAAGGGTCGCCCCGAGGAGAGCCAGAGGAGGGACGAAAAGCGTGCGAAGATCCTTTGCGGCCTCGGTCATCCTGGGGTTTTTCCTCCTGCTTTCCTACGTTCTCCTGCCCCGGCCTGCGACATCGTTGGAAGGAGCTGCGGGCGAGCCGGTTCTGTGTGCCCAGGCTCGGTCTTGCGAGACACCGGGCGACGTGAATTGCGACGGTGTCGTGGATTCGGCCGACGTGGATCTTCTCATCGTCCTTCTCTTCTGCGACCCCTGTCCCGCCTGTCCCAACCAGGACGTGAACGGTGACGGGCTCGTGTCGGCCGCGGACATCGTGGCGCTTTTGCGGCTTCTCGCCGAAGGGACGCCGACTCCCACGGAAACACCCGTGCCCACCGAAACCCCTACGCCCACGCCGGGCCCGGACTGTTGCGAGTGTCCGGAGCTCGAGGATCTCTGCGCGGATCCGTCCGGCGGGTCGTGTCCGGAAGGGTGCACGGAGGCGCGGGGGGCAGGCTGCGTGCCCGGCCAGGGTTGCCAAGCCTTCACGCCGACGCCGACCCTGACGCCCACGCCCGGTCCGGACTGCTGCGAGTGCCCGGGGCTCGAGGATCTCTGCGCGGAGCCGTCCGGCGGGTCGTGTCCGGAAGGGTGCACGGAGGCGCGGGGGGCAGGCTGCGTGCCCGGCCAGGGTTGCCAACCTTTTACGCCGACGCCGACCACGACGCCTACCCCGAGCTTCACCCCCGAAGCGAGTCCCACTCCGACGCACACGCCGCGTCCCACCCGGACGCCGACGTTCACTCCCCTCGGCATTCCTTTCGTCTGCTGACGGCTTCCGTCAGGCTCCCCGGAAGGCGGCGCACCGGCGGCCGTTGCGGCCTCCGTCGGTCTGGGGCAAAGTATGCGCGTCTTGGGGGGGCGCTCCACGGCGGCGGGGGAGAGCCCTGCGCGAGACGATGGAAACGCGGACATCGCAAGCCAAATCGAGCCTGGTGGGTCCCGCTCCCGACCGTCCGCTGGTCATCGTGAGCAACCGGCTTCCGGTCACCGTGCTTCGGGGCCCGAGGGGGCTCGAAGGCCGGAGGTCTTCGGGAGGACTCGTTTCGGCTCTCGAACCGGTCCTGCTGCGGCACGGCGGACGCTGGATCGGGTGGGCCGGGGCCGAGCTACGTTCGGGCGAGGATGTCTGGAGTGGGGATCGCTACGAAATGGAGGCCGTGCGCCTTTCGGCGGCGGAGGTCAACTCCTACTACCACGGCTTTTCGAACCGGACGCTCTGGCCCCTGTTCCACTGTTTCGTGGCGCGGACGCGGTTCAATCGAGGAGAGTGGGAAGCCTACGAGCGGGTGAACGCTCGGTTCGCCGAGGCAGCGGCGAGAAGCGCTCGCGAGATCGGGCTCGTCTGGGTCCACGACTACCACCTCCTTTTGTGCCCGCAATTTTTGCGAGCCGCCGAGGTCGACGTGCCGATCGCGTTTTTTCTCCACATCCCGTTCCCCCCTTTCGACATTTTTCGCCTCCTCCCCTGGGACCGCGAAGTGCTCCGCGGCATGCTCGGTGCGGACCTGGTCGGTTTCCACGTCCGGAACTACGCCCGCAATTTTCTCGACTGCGTCGAAAAATTGCTCGGTGTCCGCGTGGACCGGGACGCCATGCTGGTCGAGTACGGCGAGAGGACCGTTCGCGTGGGCGCGTTTCCGATCGGCATCGACTTCGAGAGATTCGAGCAGATCGCGCTGCGCGCGCCCCGTCCCCTGTCGCCGCGTCGCGAAAAGGTGATTCTCGGGGTGGATCGGCTGGATTACACGAAGGGAATCCCGGAAAGGCTGCTGGCATTCGAGCGGCTTCTCGAAACCCACCCCGAACACCAGGGGAAAGTCGTCTTTTTGGAGCTCGCCGTGCCGAGCCGCTTCGAGATGAGCGAATACCGCCAGCTCAAGCGGCGCATCGACGAGCTCGTCGGTCGGATCAACGGACGCTTCGCCACGGCGACGTGGTCCCCGGTGCGTTACCTCTACCGCTCGGTTTCGGCCGAGCGACTGGCCGCCCTGTATCGTGATGCGGACGTCGCACTCGTGACCCCGCTGCGGGACGGCATGAACCTCGTGGCCAAGGAGTTCGTGGCCTGCCAGGTCTCGCACCCCGGGGTGCTCGTCCTTTCTTACCTCGCGGGTTCGGCGGAAACCATGCACGAGGCCATCCAGGTGAACCCTTACGACATCGATGCCACGGCGGAGGCGCTCCACCGGGCTCTCACGATGGACGAGGCCGAACGCCGCTCGAGGATGGTCGCGCTTCGCCGTCGCGAGCGACAGTACGACCTCGGAGCCTGGCTCGACGACTTCCTTCGCGCGGCGACGGCGGGGCCGGCCACTCTGGCTCCGCCGAGCGAGCAGGACTTCGACCGCTGGCTCCGGCCTTTTCTTTCCCGGTACCCGCTCGTGCTCTTCCTCGACTACGACGGGACGTTGACGCCTCTGGTGGACGACCCGAGGCGGGCGACACTGTCCGCCGAAGCCAAGCGTTTGCTGGGCGCGTGCGTCCGCCGGCGCGACACGAAAGTGGCGATCGTGAGCGGCCGGAGCCTCGAGGACGTGAAGGCGCTCGTGGGAGACGACCGTCTCTACTACGCCGGGAACCACGGGATGGAGATCGAGGGACCGGGGCTCGCTCCTTTCCGGCACCCGGACCTGCCGCTCTACCAGGCGCGGCTCGGGGAGCTCGCGAGAAAACTGGAAACGCTGGCTCGCCCCGGGGCCTGGGTGGAGCGCAAGGGGGCCACGCTCACGTTTCACTACCGTGGGGTTCCGAGGGAGGAACGAGAAGCACTCGTGGCGCGGGTCCGCGAGGCCATCGTGCAGTCGGGCTTCCAGGCACGCGGCGCTCACCTCGCCGTGGAAGGCCGGCCACCGATCGGCTGGGACAAAGGACACGCCGTCTTGCACATCGTCCGGAGCCTCTACGGCCCTGCATGGTCGGAACGCGTTCGCGTCGTCTACGCCGGAGACGACGAAACGGACGAGGACGCGTTCCGCATTCTTTCGGGTCTCGGCATCACGTTCCGGGTCGGAAGAGCGGACACGCTGAGCGCGGCGACGCACAGGCTACCGAACGTGGAAGCGGTCCACACGCTGCTCCGCTGGGTGGCGAAGAGGCCCGCCGTGCGCCCGAGCTGAGGCGCGAGCCCGACGGACGAGGGTCCCTTCCGCCACCGCGCCGCCGCCCCGTGCCCTCTCCCGGCCCGCATTTGCCCGTCTCGGGCCCCGCAGCTCACCCCCTGAGGGCCGAACCCTCGGGTGGGTAGTCGAGCGTGTCGGCGAGCCTGGCGAGTTCTTCGGGGGGCAGGTTGGGAAGGGCGAGGGCTTTGCGGGCCTTCCACTCCCGGACCTGCCGGACGGCGCGTTCGGTCCGCTCCACATCGAGCCCCGAGTCGGTCGCCAGGTACGCGGTCTGCGACGGGAACGCGAAGCCGGTGCCGCTCGCGGCCACGATGTCCATGATCCGCAGGTTCAGGTCTTCCTGGATCGCGAGAAACTCGTTGTAGTCGTTCGTCCGGATGTAGGCGAAGATTTCGAGGTCGAGCGAGCAGGCCCCGAATCCCACGAAGCGAATCCGGGCCGGGTCCTTTTCCACCTTCGGGTGTGCGACGAGCATTTTTTTGATCTCGACGAGCACGTAGCGAAGCTGGTCCGGCGAGGTCTCGTATCGGAGGCCGATTTTGGGGTGGTACCAGATGCGGTCGCGGCGCGCGAAGTTCTCGAGCTGCATGCCGGAGAAGTCGGCGTTCGGAATCGTGACCACGGTGCGGTCGAGCGTGCGGATTCGCGTCGAGCGGAGGCCGACGTCTTCCACCGTGCCCACCCGGTCCCCGAAACGGCAGAAATCGCCGACGCGGACCGGCTGGTCGAGAATCAAGGTGAGCCCCCCGAAAACGTTCTCGACGGTTTTCTGCGCCGCGAGCGCCACGGCGAGACCTCCGATGCCGAGACCCGCGAGCACCCCCGTCACGTTGATTCCGAAGTTCTGGAGCGCCGCGAGGAGAGCGAGAAAGACGACGAGCACCTTGACGACACGCCTCCCGAGCGGCAGGACCGAAAGCGCGAGCGTCTGGCCGCGGGCGGTAAGCCGGTCCTGTGCGGCCTGGGCGAGGAGGTCGACGAGCCGCGCAAGAAGCCAGGTGACGGCGACGATGGCGAGAGCCTTCTCGAGCCCGCCGAGGGTTCTTTCGACGGGAAGCGCGAGGCCGAGGGGAGCCGTCCCGAGCGCGAAGAGGGCCACGGCGACGAGAAGCCGGAACGGAGAGGCGGCCAGTGCGAGAAGGCGGTCGTCGATCTCGGTTTTCGACCTGGCGACGATCGTCTGGAGCAGGCGGAAGACGGCCACCGTGAGGATCCAGGAGAAGACGGCGGAGAGCACCACGAGCCCGAGCAGCGCGATCCACTGCCAGAGCTGTACCTCGGCCAACCGAAACTCGAAAAACAGCGGGGGCAAGATCTCCCCGAGCTTTCCGTAGCCGAAGGCCTCGTAAAGGGTCGGAATCTGCGCCACGGTCGCCGACGAGATGCGCCACACCCGCGTCCCTTCGGGACCCGGCAGGCGTTCGAGGAGCACGGGGACTTTCTTCTTGTCGAGCGTGATCGTGCCGACGAGGTCCCGATTTTTCGGGAGCCCGTCGTCCCGGAACCCCTCGGGCTCGTCGCTCAAGGCTCCGAGGTCGACCCAGAGGGTCCGGTCGAGGACGACCTTGAGCTGACGTGCGAGCGTGGTCGGGGGTAGCTTGCGGACGGCCGGGGGAAGCGCCCTCGTGTCGAGGAACTCCGCGGCCTTCTCCCAGTCGCCGGCCCGCGCCGCCTCGAGGTACGCGTGCATGGCGGACTGCGGGGTGCGTGCCTCGAGGACGACTTCCGGGGGCGCGGTTTCTTGTGCCGCGGCGAGCCTCCCGGCGGGGCAGAGAAACCAACCCAGGGCCCAAAGAACGCAGAGCTGGCGCGCACGTAGCATCGTCTCCTCCCTCCTCGTCCTGGTTTTTCGCGTCGCTCCGGCACGGAGCGACGGCGGGACCGGTTCGCCGTTAGCCGGTCGGACGGGCCGGCGTCAAATCCCGAGCGCCGCCGCCCCGTGCCGCGAGCGCTACCGCCACGTCCGGATCTTCCGGTAGTAGAGGGCGAAGGCGACCGCGGCCAAGGCCGCGCCGAGCGAGCGTCCGAGAGCGCCGCCACCGGCGCCTCTCGCGAACCCGCGGAGCTCCCAGGCCGCGTAGAAGGCGAAGCACAGGACGGCGGCGACGATGAGGATTCTGTGGGCGGTCAGCAGACGCAAGTCCGCGTCACCAATCGGGGCTCGTCGGAAGGTCCGTGTGCCCCATCAGGTATTCGTCGACGCAGCGGGCGCACTCCCGGCCTTCCCAGATCGCCCAGACGACGAGGGACTGACCTCTCCGCATGTCGCCGCAGGAAAAGACGCCGGGAACGCTCGTCATGTAGTTCTTGTCGACGGCGACGTTGCCGCGTTCGGTCAGCTCGAGCCCCAGGTCCTCGATCGGCCCCCGCGTTTCGGGCCCGAGGAAGCCGAGAGCCAGAAGAACGAGGTCGCACTCGAGTTCGAACTCCGACCCGGGGACTTCCCTCATGTGCATCCTTCCGCTGGCGTCCCTGTACCACTCGAGACGAACCGCGTGGAGTTTTCTCACGTGACCCGACGCGTCCCCGGAAAACGCCTTGGTCTGGATGCTCCAGTCGCGGATGCAGCCCTCCTCGTGGGAGCTCGAGGTGCGCAGGATCATCGGCCAGTAGGGCCACGGCGCGACGCCGTCGGTCCGCGTGAAGGGCGGTTTCGGAAGCAGCTCGAACTGGTGGACGGACACGGCTCCCTGGCGGTTCGCGGTGCCGAGGCAGTCCGAGCCCGTGTCGCCGCCGCCGAGGATGATCACCCGCTTTCCCCTGGCCGTGATCTGGTTCGGAATCCGGTCGCCGGCGACGACCTTGTTCTGTTGCGGCAAATACTCCATGGCGAGGTGGATGCCTTCGAGCTCCCGGCCGGGAATCGGCAGGTCGCGCGCCTTGGTCGCGCCCCCGGCGAGCACGATCGCGTCGAACTCCTTCCGTAGCGTGGCCGTCGGGACGTCGAAGCCCACGTTCGTGCTCGGGCAGAAGGTGACGCCTTCGGCCTCCATCTGGCGGAGGCGGCGGTCGATGAGCCACTTTTCCATCTTGAAGTCGGGAATGCCGTAGCGGAGAAGCCCGCCGATACGGTCGGCCCGTTCGAAGACCGTGACGAGGTGACCCGCTCGCGCGAGCTGCTGCGCACAGGCGAGACCGGCCGGACCCGAGCCCACGACGGCGATTTTCTTCCCGGTGCGCCTGGGCGGAATCTGGGGCACGATCCAGCCTTCGCGGAAAGCGTGTTCGATGATCTGCTTTTCGATCTGCTTGATCGTGACCGGGTCGTCGTTGATGTTGAGCACGCAGGCCTCTTCGCAGGGCGCGGGACAGACGCGACCCGTGAACTCCGGGAAGTTGTTCGTCGAGTGGAGCCGCACGATGGCTTCGCGCCAGCGGTTGCGGTAGACGAGGTCGTTCCAGTCCGGGATGATGTTCCCGAGGGGGCAGCCCTTGTGGCAGAAGGGGATGCCGCAGTCCATGCAGCGGGCCGCCTGGACCTGCAGCTTGTCCTCGGGGTGCTTTCCCTCGAGCTCTTTCCAGTCCCGGAGCCGCTCCGGCACGGGGCGGCGCGGCGGCAGTTCGCGGCGGTAATCGAGAAATCCCGTGACCTTGCCCATGGCCTAGATGCTCGCGAGCTTCGCTTCCTCGCTGTCCAGGTGTTGTGCCGCGAGCACTTTGCGGTACTCCACCGGCATGACCTTGGCGAACCTCTTCGCGTACTCTTTCCAGCCCGAGAGCACGCGCCAAGCCAGGGCGCTCTGCGTGTAGTCGTAGTGGCGCCGGATGAGAGTCTGCAGCGTCTGGACGTCCTGGTCGTCGAGCGGGTCGATTTCCACCATGCTCAGGTTGCAGCGTCTCTCGAATTGCCCGTCGACGTCGAGGACGTAGGCGACGCCGCCGCTCATGCCCGCGGCGAAGTTCCGGCCCGTCTTTCCGAGCACCACGACGGTTCCCCGCGTCATGTACTCGCAACCGTGGTCTCCCACGCCCTCGACGACCGCCGTGACGCCGCTGTTCCGGACGCAAAAGCGCTCCCCGGCGCAACCCCGGATGAAGACTTCGCCGCCCGTAGCGCCGTAGAGCGAGACGTTCCCCACGATGATTTCTTCTTCCGGCACGAACGTGGAGCCCTTCGGCGGGTAGACCACGATCCGGCCGCCCGAAAGCCCTTTGCCGAAGTAGTCGTTCGCGTCGCCTTCGAGGGTGACGGACACGCCGTTGGCGAGAAAAGCGCAGAAGCTCTGGCCGGCCGAGCCCGTGAAGTGGATCCGGATCGTGTCGGGCGGAAGACCGTTCTCGCCCCACCTCCGGGAGATCTCGGCCGAGAGCATCGTGCAGACGGTGCGGTTCGTGTTCCGGATCGGGAGGGAGAATTCCACGGGCGTACCGGATTCCAAGGCGGGTCGGGCGAGCTCGAGGATCTTGTTGTCGAGAGCTTTCTCGAGGCCGTGGTCCTGCGTCGTCACGCACTTGGTGGCGATCGAGGGATCCACGTCCGGTTTGTGGAGGATCGCGCTCAGATCCACGCCTTTCGCCTTCCAGTGGTGGCGCAGGTCGCGGGGTTCGAGCATGTCCACGCGCCCCACCATCTCCTGGACGGTCCGGAATCCGAGCTCCGCCATGATCTCGCGCAGTTCCTCGGCGACGAACATCATGAAATTCACGACGTGCTCGGGCTTCCCCGCGAACTTCTTCCGCAGCACGGGATCCTGCGTCGCGATGCCCACGGGGCACGTGTTCAGGTGGCAGACGCGCATCATGATGCACCCGCTCGCCACGAGCGCCGCCGTGGCGAAGCCGAACTCCTCGGCACCGAGCAGCGCCGCGATCGCGACGTCGCGCCCGGTCTTGAGCTGTCCGTCCGTCTCGACCCGGATGCGGCCGCGCAGGTCGTTCAGGACGAGCACCTGCTGGGTCTCGGAGAGCCCGAGCTCCCAGGGGATGCCGGCGTGTTTGATGGAAGTGAGAGGCGAGGCTCCCGTACCGCCCGAGTCCCCGCTGATCAGAACCACGTCCGCCTTGGCCTTGGACACGCCCGCCGCCACCGTACCGACACCCACCTCCGCGACGAGTTTCACGGAAATGCGTGCCTGGTTGTTCGAGTTCTTCAGGTCGTGGATGAGCTGTGCCAGGTCCTCGATGGAGTAGATGTCGTGATGGGGCGGAGGCGAGATGAGCCCGACGCCGGGTGTGGAGTAGCGGATCCTGGCGATGTACTCGTCGACCTTGTGGCCGGGTAGCTGCCCGCCCTCTCCGGGCTTGGCCCCCTGCGCCATCTTGATCTGGATCTCGTCGCTGTTGACGAGGTAGTAGCTCGTCACGCCGAACCGGCCGGAAGCGACCTGCTTGATGGCACTCCGCCGCCAGTCGCCGTTCGGATCGGGAACGAACCGCTCGGGGTCCTCGCCGCCTTCGCCGGTGTTCGACTTGCCGCCGATTCGGTTCATGGCGATGGCGAGGGTTTCGTGGGCCTCCTTGCTGATCGAGCCGAACGACATCGCTCCGGTCTTGAAGCGCTTGACGATTTCGCTCGCGGGCTCGACCTCTTCGAGAGGAATCGGATTCCCCTTCTTGAACCGGAGCAGGCCCCGGATCGTGCAGAGCCTCTCGCTTTCCGCGTTGACGAGGGCCGAGTATTCCTTGAAAAGCTTGTAGTTCCCCGTCCGGCAGGCGTGCTGGAGCTTGGCGACGGTTTCGGGGTTGAACATGTGGTACTCGCCCCGACGGCGCCACTGGTAGAAACCTCCGGGGTCGAGCTCGTCGTCGTTGCGGGGAGCTTCTTCGTACGCCCGATGGTGCCGCATCTGGCACTCGCGCGCGATGACGTCGAGCCCCACGCCTTCGATCCGCGAGGTCGTCCAGGTGAAGTAGCGGTCGATGACCTCGCTCGAGAGTCCGATGGCCTCGAAAATCTGCGCCCCCCGGTAGCTCTGGACGGTCGAGATCCCCATTTTCGTCATGACCTTGAGCACGCCCTTGGCGGCGGCCTTGACGTAGTGTTCGACGGCGGTCCCGGCGTCCAACTTGAGGATCCCCTGGGCGACCAGGTCGTGCAGCGTCTCGAAGGCGAGGTAGGGGTTCACGGCGCCGGCACCGTAGCCGATGAGGAGACAGAAATGGTGGACTTCGCGAGGCTCGCCGGATTCCACCACGATGCCGCACTTCGTCCGCGTCCCCTCGCGGATCAGGTGGTGGTGGACGGCACCCGTGGCGAGAAGGCTCGGGATGGGCGCGAGCTTCTCGTCGTGCCCCCGGTCGGAGAGGACGAGGATGGTGTAGCCCTGCGCGACGGCCCGGGACGCTTTCTCGCAGAGCTCGTCGAGCGCTTCGCGGAGTCCTTCGCCTCCGCGTTCGACCTCGAACAGCATGGGCAGGGTGATCGTACGGAGGTTCCCCCGGTCGAGCTTCTTGATTCTGGCGAGCTCTTCGTTGGTGATGACCGGCTGTTCGAGCTCGAGCTGCTGGCAGTGGAGCGGAGTCTCGTCGAAGAGGTTCTGCTCCGAGCCGATGTTCGCCTGCACGGACATCACGAGTTCTTCGCGGATGGGGTCGATGGGAGGGTTCGTCACCTGGGCGAAGAGTTGTTTGAAGTAGTGGAAGAGAAGCTGGGGTCGGTCGGAGAGACAGGCGAGGGGGGTGTCGTTCCCCATCGATCCCACGGCCTCCTGGGCGTTGATGGCCATGGGCGTGATGAGCATGCGGAGGTCTTCGAGCGTGTAGCCGAAGACGTGCTGTCGGCGGCGCAGGGTCGCGGGTTCGTAAGGCGGGGGAACGGAATCGGCTTCCGGTAGGTCGCGCAGTTTGACGAGGTTCTCGTCGAGCCACTTCCGGTAGGGCTTGCGACGCGCGATGCGCTCCTTGATTTCCTCGTCCTCGACGATCCGTCCTTCCTCGAGGTCGACGAGGAACATGCGGCCGGGTTGGAGGCGGTTCTTGTGTTCGACTTCTTCGGGGGGGATGTCGAGGACGCCGACCTCCGAGGCCATCACGACGAGACCTCCCTTGGTCACGACGTAGCGGGACGGACGGAGCCCGTTGCGGTCGAGTACCGCCCCGATGACGCGCCCGTCGGTGAAGGCGATCGAGGCGGGCCCGTCCCAGGGTTCCATGAGGCAGGCGTGGTACTCGTAGAAGGCCCGTTTCGTTTCGCTCATCGACTCGTGTTTCTGCCACGCCTCGGGGATCATCATCATGATGGCGTGGGGCAACGAACGCCCCGTCCTTACGAGAAGCTCGAGGGCGTTGTCGAAAATCTGCGAATCGCTCCCCCGCTCGTCGATCACGGGGAGGATCTTCGGCATGTCGTCCCCGAAAAGGGGCGAGGAGAACATCGCCTCGCGGGCCTTCATCCAGTTGATGTTGCCCCGCAGCGTGTTGATCTCGCCGTTGTGGGCCATGAAGCGGTAGGGGTGCGCCCTTTCCCAGGAGGGGAACGTGTTGGTGCTGAAACGCTGGTGGATCAGGGCGAGGGCCGAGACGAGGCTGCGGTCGGCGAGGTCGACGTAGAACTGCGGGATTTGCCACGAGATGAGGAGTCCCTTGTAGACGACGGTTCGGGCGGAAAAGCTGCAGACGTAGCAGCTTTCGTCGGTGGGGATCCCCATGGCTCGCACGGCGTTCTCGAACCGCTTCCGGATGACGTAGAGCTTCCGCTCGAACCACTCCGCGTCCCAGGGGTCCCGATCGCGGGTGTTTTCCGTGGGAGCCACGAAAAGCTGCCGGATTTCGGGGAGCGCTCTGCGGGCGAGCTCTCCGCACTTGCTCTTGTCGACGGGAACCGTACGCCAGCCGAGAAACCTCTGGCCTTCCTCGTGCACGATCCGCTCGAAAAGAAGCTCGCACTCGTTCCGGAGTTCGGGGTGTCGCGGAAGGAAGACCATCCCGACTCCGTAGCGCCCGGGGGCGGGGAGGTCGATCTTGAGCCGCGCGCATTCCCTGCGGAAAAAGTCGTCCGGGATCTGCAGGAGGATCCCGGCTCCGTCGCCCGTGAGCGGGTCGCAGCCGCAGGCTCCGCGATGCGTCAGGTTGTCGAGGACCGTGAGCGCGTTGCGCACGATGTCGTGCGACTTGCGTCCTTTCACGTCCACGACGAAACCCACGCCACAGGCGTCGTGCTCGTAGAAAGGATCGTAGAGTCCCTGTTTCGGCCAAGTGCTCATCTGGCTTCCCTCGCCTCCGCGAAGTTGCGTTCGGTTCGCCGGCTTCGTTTCGGGTCGAGGAACGGCGACTCCTCGAGATGGAGCTGCACGCGCTCGGTGTGCGTGGAGAGGACGACCATCGTTTCCGTCCGCGAAACGCCCGGCACTTTTCGAATCCGCTGGATCAAAGTCTCGAGGCTGGCGGTATCGCGAGTTTTCACCTTGAGGAGGAGCGTGTATTCGCCCGTCACGTGGTGGCATTCGAGCACGTTCGCGAGTGCTTCGATCTGCTTCTCGAGTCTCTCGAGCGACTCGTGGCGCTCCACGATCACGCCGATAAAGGCGGTCACGTCGAGTCCGAGCGACCGCCCGTCGAGGAGCGCATGGTAGCCCCGGATGATCCCCCGCTCCTCCATCTTTCGTACACGCTCGATCACGGAAGGGGCGGAAAGCCCCACCTGTTCCGCGATCTTGCCCCAAGGCATTTTGCAGTTCGCTTGCAACATGCCGAGGATCTTGCCGTCGATGCTGTCGAGCTCTCCTAATTTCATAAGGCGGAGTACCCGAACTTGCCTGGCTTTTAAACGGTATCGCCGCCCTTTTGTCAATACTTCTTAGGTCTCGCCAGGCCTCTTTCCGAAAACGAGGGGCCTGGCTTCCCCCGGCCCTCCGGTCGGTGTAAAGAACCGGGACATGCCGGACGGTGCCTTTCCCGATTCCATTCTCGTGGCCATGGATTTCTCGCCTTCCGCCATGCGGGCCTTCGACCTCGTGCTCGCGTGGCGCCGGCGGGAAACCGACGTGACGCTGCTTCACATCGTCGATGCGGAGCTGGCCCGTTCCGTGGAGCAGCTCGGGCTTTCCACGTTCGACGAAGCGATGCGAACGCTCAGGGAGAGGGCCGAAAGGGAGTTCGCTATCCTTTTTTCCGGCCGGGAGACTGCCGGCGTCGAAAAAATGGTGGTCGAAGGGATTCCTTTCGTCGAGATCGTGAAAGTGGCGAACGATCTCGACTGCGGGCTGATCGTCGTGGGAAGCCGCGGTACGGGCGGAGCGCTCGAAAAGGTTCTTTTCGGCAGTACCGCCGAGCGTGTCCTGCGAGCGGCTACGCGACCGGTGCTCTGTGTCCCTTGAGCAGTTCGCAAGTCACGGAGCTTCGCCAACCAGCGCGAGCCAGCGAAGAAGCTAGAGCACGGGTATCCGACGTAGCCTAGGCAAAATTTTGGCGCGCCGGTCGATCCTTCGGTTTCTCGGCCGGGAAAATTTTCGCTAGGGAAAAAATTTTCGCTAGGGAAAAGGTGTAGAGAAAAATCTTTGCCCTTGCCTTTTCCTTGGCGCGCGGGCGATACTGCGCTGCGAGAGGGGCGCTCGCTGGTATCCGATGTTCCCGAAGCCGAGCGAAGAGGTCACGAATGTACCGTTTTGTTCCGACGTTTCTGGTCGTCCGGGAAAGCGCTCGGTGACGGTGAAAGCTTCCGGGTCGACAAGGCCGGAATCCCGAGTTCCTATGTCCCGCCGCTGCGTTCTGACCGGTTTCTTTTTTCTTGCGGTTTGCGGTTCGGCAGCGCTGGCTCACAGCGTGACCAAGACGCCCACACCCATTCCATCGGGCAGTCCCACGGCGGGGGCTTGTCCGCCGGCGTCGGTCTGCACGGCGAACGGTTTTCTCGTGACGCTCGTATCCAGCGTTTTCGACGGGACGAATACGACCTTCACGTGGGAGGTTTGCGGGAAGGACGGGGGCGCGACGAGCTGTCCCGCGACTCCGTTCCACGACTTGAGTCATCTTACGTTCGATCTTTTGGCGCTCGAGGTCTGCCCGGGCGAGTTCGAGGTCGTGGGAGGCTCCGGTGCCGACGAGACGGACACGAAGGATCCCACGTGTTTTCCCGCTCTCGGCAAAGGTGAAGTTTTCAAGTTCGACGAGCTGGAGCTCGAAGCGGACGAGTGTCGGACGTTCACGTTGACGCTCGCAGGGAACGTTCCGACCGGAGGCCTGATCGTAGGCACGAAGGCCGGACCGGACTGCGAGTTCACGACGGTTCTCGGGCCGGCGTGCACTCCGTGCGCGGGAGGGACCGCGACGCCGACGAAGACACCGAAACCCACCAAGACACGGAAACCGACCAAGACGCCGAAACCGACGAAGACGCCGAAACCGACCAAGACACCGACGGTGACGAGGACGCCTACGGGGACGCTGCCGCCGACCCAAACCGTCACGGAGACGCCGACGCACACTCCGTCCGGGGGTGCGGGGGTGGTCGTTTGTCCGCCGGCATCGGTCTGTACGGCGAACGGTTTTCTCGTGACGCTCGTGTCGAGCGTTTTCGACGGGACGAACACGACCTTCACGTGGGAGGTTTGCGGGAAGGACGGGGGCGCGACGAGCTGTCCGGCGACTCCGTTCCACGACTTGAGTCATCTCACGTTCGATCTCTCGGCCCTCGAGGCTTGTCTGAGCGAGTTCGAGGTCGTGGGAAGCTCGGGTGCCGAGGAGACGGGAACGAAGGATCCCACCTGTTTCCCCGACCTGGACGAGGGTGACGTTTTCAAGTTCGACGATCTGGAGCTCGAAGCGGACGAGTGCGAGACGTTCACGTTGACGCTCGCGGGGAACGTTCCGACGGGGGCGCTGACGGTAGGGACGAAGGCCGGGACGGACTGCACGCTGACGACGGTTCTCGGGCCGGCGTGCACTCCTTGTCCGGGAGAGACACCGACACGGACCCCCACACCGGAACCGACGCTCACCCCCACGCACACCCGAACACCGACTGTGACGGAAACCCCGACACCCACGGTGACCGAAACGCCCACGGTGACGACGCGACACCGAGCGTGACCGACCCCCAGCGTGACCCGGACGCCGACGGTGACGGAGACACCGACTCCGACCGTCACCCTGACACCGACCGTGACGGATACGGCCACACCGACGGTGACCGAGACGCCGACGGTGACGCTTACGGCGACGCCGACGGTGACCGAGACGCCGACGGTGACGGAGACGCCGACTTCAACCGTCACCCTGACACCGACCGTGACGGATACGGCCACACCGACGGTGACCGAGACGCCCACGGTGACGCTTACGGCGACGCCGAGCGTGACCGAGACTCCGACGGTGACGGAGACACCGACTCCGACCGTCACCCTGACGCCGACCGTGACGGATACGGCGACGCCGACGGTGACCGAGACGCCCACGGTGACGCTTACGGCGACGCCGAGCGTGACCGAGACGCCGACGGTGACGGAGACACCGACTCCGACCGTCACGCTGACACCGACCGTGACGGATACGGCCACGCCGACGGTGACCGAGACGCCGACGGTGACGCTTACGGCGACGCCGACGGTGACCGAGACGCCGACGGTGACGGAGACGCCGACTCCGGCCGTCACCCTGACAGCCCGCCGACCGTGACGGATACGGCCACGCCGACGGTGACCGAGACGCCGACGGTGACGCTGACGGCGACACCGAGCGTGACCCGGACTCCGACGGTGACGGAGACACCGACTCCGACCGTCACCCTGACACCGACCGTGACGGATACGGCCACGCCGACGGTGACCGAGACGCCCACGGTGACCGAGACGCCCACGGTGACGCTGACGGCGACGCCGGGCGTGACCGACACGCCGACGGTGACGGAGACACCGACTCCGACCGTCACCCTGACACCGACCGTGACGGATACGGCGACGCCGACGGTGACCGAGACACCCACGGTGACGCTTACGGCGACGCCGAGCGTGACCGAGACGCCGACGGTGGCGGAGACACCGACTCCGACTCCGACTTTCGAGGAGGATGGCGGCGGTCAGGAACCGCCGGACCTCGAGATCGAGAAGACCAGCGTCGGTCCGTTCGTCGTGGGAGGCCAGGCGCAGTATCTGCTCACCGTGACCAACGTGTCCGCAGTGGCGACCAATCTTCCCGTCCAAGTGACGGACCCGCTACCTGCAGGCCTTCAGATCGTTTCGGTGGGTGGCACGGGCTGGGATTGCTCCGCTTCGACGGCCGTTTTCGTCGACTGCAGTCGAAACGACTCGCTCGGCCCGGGACTGTCCTTCCCCACGATCACGGTCACGGTGAACGTGACGGCGGGTGCAGCGGGCGAGCTCACGAACACGGCGACGGTCTTCACGGAGAACGACACCAACCCGGACAACGATTCGGACACGGTCGTCGACCCCGTCCGACCTCCTCCTCCGCCGATCCCGGTCGTACCGTCTCCGCTTTCCGCTGCGGGCATCCTTCTCGTTCTGTGCCTTGCCGTGGCGATGTTCCGGAAAGTTTCCGCGCTCGTGCAGGCGAAGGGGCGCTAGTTCTCTCCCGCGTTCTGCGGTTTGCTCGAGCAAATTCGGCGGTTTCTTCCTTGAGGGCTGCTCGGTCGTCCGGCTCGTCCGAGCGCCGAGTTCCCTCGTTCGTCGAGAATTCGCCGAGTAGGAGGCTCGCGGGGCTCACGAACTTTCGCATTCCGGTCGGCAACGTCGTGGCATGACCTTCGCGCTGCGCTCGCGGCGCGGTGCGGATCTTCCTCCGCTTCCTCGCCTCGAGCTCGTTGCTGCTCTGGGCCACGGCCAACGCCAGCACCTTCGTGCCGCTCGACGAATGGCAACTCGCTGCGCAATCGCTCGGCGCAGTGCACGGCTGGGTGACGAACGTCCGAACGCGCTTCGATCGGGCCTCGACGGGAGTGACGACGCTGGTGACCATCGAGGTGGACGAAGCGTTCTGGGGACCCGTTCG
Organism: Candidatus Binatia bacterium; assembly: GCA_026004195.1. NCBI lineage: Bacteria > Candidatus Binatota > Binatia (SeqCode) > Binatia bacterium. Next base: position 75,874 of record BPIQ01000004.1, on the reverse strand, counting down.
GCCAGGGGAGAAGCTCGTGTTGCACGAAAGGGGTGGCAGCGTCGGAGACCTGACCGAGCGTATCTTCGGCGCTCCGGAGTTCGCTACGGGCGAAGAAGTCCTGGTGTTCTTCGGTGCGTCGCGCTCGGGGGAGCTACGGACGACAGGGATGAGCATGGGGAAGTACACGGTCTCGGCGCGCAGGGGCGTGCGCCTGGCTTCGCGGCATTACGGTGAGGGCGTGGCCGTTTTGGACCACGAGGCCAGGGTTGTGGTGCGCGAACCCCCACCCGAAACGGCCGACTACGACCTCTTGGCGGTGCGACTTCGGCAGTGGGCACGGGAGGGGTTTGCCGGCTCTCTCGTACGCGAACGGTCCGCCGAGCTGGTGCTGGCCTCCCAAGGCTCCGACGAAGGAACCAGGGAGGCGAGCGAGCCGTTCGTTTTCCTCGGTACGCCGTCCCGCTGGTTCGAGTTCGACGAAGGGGCAAGGGTCGATTTTTTCGTGGACGCCACCGGCGACGTGACCCTCGGTCCCGAGGTTTCTCTCGGCGCCGTCGAGGCCGCACTGGACGCGTGGACTTTTCTGCCGTCGTCGTCGGTCGTTCTCGGAAACGGGGGGTCGATCGATCCGGTTCCCTATTCCGGGTGCACGGGAGGAAACCGTGTGGTGTTCAACGATCCCTTCGACGAGATCGCCGACCCTACGAGCTGCAGCGGCGTGCTCGCACTCGGCGGCTACTGCGCCACGTCTGCCCAGACGAGGGAGGTGAACGGCGTCACGTTCCGCCGGATCATGGTAGGGAAGGTCCTTTTCGCCAACGGCTGGGGCAATTGCAAGCACTGGACGCCTTGCAACCTGGCGGAAATCGCCACCCACGAGATCGGACACGCGCTGGGATTCGGACACTCCGAAGACCCCGATGCCACGATGTCGGCCGCGGCTCATTTCGACGGCCGGTGTGCGGACCTCCGAAGCGACGACATGGCTGCCGCCGAGTTCGCGTATCCCTTGTCGGGTGGCGGACCCACCGCCACGCCGACCGCAACTTCGACGCCGACGGCCACGGAACCGGCGCCGACGATCACGCCGACTCCCGAGCCGAGTGCGACCGCGACGCCTTCGGGGACACCGACCGTGACTCCGACGGGGACGCCGTCCTCGACTTCCACGCCGAGCGGGACGCCGACTCCGGTTCCGTCCTTCACGGGGACGCCCACGGCGACACCCACGGCGACTCGGACGGCCACGCTGTCGCCCTCGGCGACGCCGAGCTTCTCGCCGACGACGACACCGACCCTCACTCCGACCGCCACGCACACTCCGTCCTCCACCCGAACTTCCACCTTCACTGCCTCTCCCACTCGGACGCCTTCGAGTACGGCCACCCCGACCCGCACGGCGACCCCGAGCCGGACGGCGACCTACACACCCACGCGTACTTTCACGCCTTCGTGGACCCCGACCCGGACGGCGAGCCACACGCCGTCGCCCACGCTTACGCCGACCTTCACTCGGACACCGACCGTGACTCCGACCCGCACGGCCACGCGAACTCTCACTCCCTCTGCGACTCCGACGCGCACGCCGTCGCGGACCCGCACGCCGACGCCGACCGCGAGCCGCACACCGTCGCGGACTCCGACGCCCACGCCGACAGTGACGGACACTCCGACGCCTACGCGGACTCCGAGCCCGAGTCCGACGCCGTCGGCCACCCGAACACCCTCGTCGACACCGAGGCCGACGGCGAGCCCGAGTCCTTCGGCGACGGCCACGCCGAGTCCGAGCGGAACTCCGTCGTCCACGCCCACCTACACTCCCGAGCCGAGTGCGACCGCGACGCCTTCGGGGACACCGACCGTGACTCCGACGGGGACGCCGTCCTCGACTTCCACGCCGAGTGGGACGCCGACTCCGGTTCCGTCCTTCACGGGGACACCCACGGCGACTCGGACGCCCACGCTGTCGCCCTCGGCGACGCCGAGCTTCTCGCCGACGACGACACCGACCCTCACTCCGACCGCCACGCACACTCCGTCCTCCACCCGAACTTCCACCTTCACTGCCTCTCCCACTCGGACGCCTTCGAGTACGGCCACCCCGACCCGCACGGCGACCTACACACCCACGCGTACTTTCACGCCTTCGTGGACCCCGACCCGGACGGCGAGCCACACGCCGTCGCCCACGCTTACGCCGACCTTCACTCGGACACCGACCGTGACTCCGACCCGCACGGCCACGCCAACTCTCACTCCCTCTCCCGTGCCGACGCACACCCCGTCGCGGACCCGCACGCCGACGCCGACCGCGACCGCGAGCCGCACGCCGTCGCGGACCCCGACGCCCACGCCGACAGTGACGGATACTCCGACGCCTACGCGGACTCCGAGCCCGAGTCCGACGCCGTCGGCCACCGGAACACCCTCGTCGACACCGAGGCCGACGGCGAGCCCGAGTCCTTCGGCGACGGCCACGCCGAGTCCGAGCGGAACTCCGTCGTCCACGCCCACCTACACTCCCGAGCCGAGTGCGACCGCGACGCCTTCGGGGACACCGACCGTGACTCCGACGGGGACGCCGTCCTCGACTTCCACGCCGAGCGGGACGCCGACTCCGGTTCCGTCCTTCACGGCGACACTCACGGCGACTCGGACGCCCACGCTGTCGCCCTCGGCGACGCCGAGCTTCTCGCCGACGACACCGACCCTCACTCCGACCGCCACGCACACTCCGTCCTCCACCCGAACGCCGACCACGGTCACCCCTACCCCTTCACCCGCGGTGACACCGTCGTTCGGGACGACCCGGGCTCCTACGCCGCCTCCGTCTCCCACGGCAACTGCGACGTGGAGCCCCACCTTGTCTTCCGAACCGACGGTGACCCCGACGCCCGCGGGCTCGCTCACGGCCCTTCCGAGCCCGGTACGAACGCCCACGTTGGCTCCCACACAGCGCCCGACTGCGGCCGAGACGCCCACGGAAAGCTCCGAAAGTGCGGCCACGCCGCGACCGACGGGGACCCCGGAGCCCACCTCGACAAGCACGGTCGAGCCAGAGCTCCCCGCCTCTCCGAGTCCCACACCGTCCGGCGAAGAAACGTGCGCCACTCGCCGCGCGGTTGCCGCGGATCTTGTCGGTGCTCTCCGGCGTCTTGCTTCCGGTCGGCCGGTCCTGTGTCGGCGCGAAACTTCGCGCGGCACGGGAGGGGACGAGGGTTTCGAGCAGGGAGCTTTTTCCGAGCTCGAGTTCACGATCCAGGCGATCTTCTTGCCTTCGCCCCGAGGTACCGGCGGGTCGTTCTTCGCAGCGAGATCGGCGTCGAGTGCGGTGGGGCCCTCGATTTTTCGGTAGCTCCGGTGGTAGTTTCGGCCCCGTGTCGGGGAGACGGCTCAAATTCTGGGGCTGGGGATACGAAGACGCGGGGCCGACGCCCGAGCAGACGGAAAAGCTCGCACGGCTCCTGCAGGAGCGGTTCGGTCTCGGGGCCGGCGAAAGGACCGATCCGCCCAGGATCGAAGAAATCCGGCTCCGTCCGCCCCGGGTACGTCCCCCGGCGCAGCTCGACGCAGTCGCTTCGGCCCACCCTTACGACCGGGCCTCGCACACCTACGGCAAGGGTTTTCGCGACGTCGTACGCGCGCTGCGGCGAGATTTTTCTCCTGCGCCCGACGTCGTGGTCTTTCCGAAAGACGAGGAGCAGATCGACGCCGTTCTGGAGTGGGCCTCCCGCGAAAAGCTCGCTGTCATTCCGTACGGCGGAGGCTCGAGCGTGGTCGGTGGGGTGGAGCCGCGCGTCGGTGACGCCTACGCGGGTGCGGTGACCCTCGACCTTCGGCGTTTCGACCGCGTCCTCGAAGTGGACCGCGTGTCCCGGGCGGCTCGGATCCAGGCGGGTGTCTACGGGCCGCGCCTCGAGGAGCAACTCAAGCCCCACGGCCTTACGCTGCGGCACTTTCCCCAGTCCTTCGAATTTTCCTCCCTGGGCGGCTGGATCGCCACGCGATCGGGAGGGCACTACGCGACGCTCTACACCCACATCGACGAGTTCGTGGAAAGCCTCCGTGTGCGCACGCCCGGCGGGGCCGTCGAGACCCGCCGGCTTCCCGCTTCGGGTGCCGGCCCGGACCCGAATCGGCTCTTCATCGGTTCGGAAGGGATCCTGGGCGTCATCACGGAAGCCTGGATGAGGGTTCAGGATCGCCCGAAATACCGGGCGTCGGCAGCCGTGACCTTCGCCGACTTCGCCGACGCCGTCGAGGCCGTCCGCGCGATCGCACAAGCGGGCCTCTACCCCTCGAACTGCCGCCTTCTCGACGCCGGCGAGGCTCTGGTCTCGGGTGCGGGAACCGGCGCCGAGCACGTCCTCGTCCTGGGATTCGAATCGGCCGACCATCCACCGGACGCGTGGATGGACCGTGCGCTCGAGTGCTGCCGGGACCACGGAGGCCGCGTGCCCGAAGGCGCGGGAAAGACCCGGACGGATCCCGAGGCGGGCCGAGAAGGTGCGGCGGGAGCGTGGCGCAAGGCCTTTCTCGAGGCGCCCTACCTGAGGGACGCGCTCGTGTGCCTGGGGATGGTGACGGAAACCTTCGAAACCGCCGTGACCTGGGACCGGTTCGGGGAATTCCACGCCGGGGTGCGGGAGGCCGTCGAGGATGCGCTGCGCAGGATCTGCGGCAGCGGAATGGTGACCTGCCGCTTCACGCACGTCTATCCCGACGGTCCGGCACCCTACTACACCGTGACGGCGCCGGGTAAGAAGGCGAGCCAGCTCGAGCAGTGGGACGAAATCAAGGCGGCGGCCTCCGAAGCTGTCCTTCGGCTGGGTGGCACGATCACGCATCACCACGCCGTGGGCCGCGATCACAGGCCCTGGTACGACCGGGAGCGCCCGGGGGTCTTCGGCGAGATGCTGAAGGCCGCGAAGAAAGCGCTCGACCCGTCCGGCGTTCTCAATCCGGGTGTTCTCGTGGACCCTTGATCGGGAAGCCGGTGTGCGGAAGAAACTCCGAGAGGTTCGGTGGGCAGACTCGTCGGAATCGCGTTTCGTGAGAAGCCCCGGGGCCCCATGCGCATGCTCGACGTGGCGTGCGTTACCTCGACCGGCGGGATTGCCGGGGATTTTCGGGGCCGACCGGGAAGACGGCAGGTCACGGTACTCGCTCGAGAGGGCTGGGAGCGGGCCTGCGGCGAGCTGGGCCTGGCGTTACCCTGGACGGCGCGGCGGGCGAACCTTTTCGTCGAGGGGGTCGAGCTCCCCGGCTCGACCGGCACGATGCTGCTCGTGGGGAACGCGGTGCTCGAAGTCACCGGAGAGAGTGCTCCGTGCGCCCGCATGGACGAGGTCGCAGACGGTTTGCGGGAGGCGCTCGGGAAGGAATGGAGGGGAGGGGTTACCTGCCGAGTCGTGCACGGCGGGGAAATTCGCCTCGGTGATCGTGTGACGCTTTTCGACCCGGGGGCGGCACTTCGGGCTTGAATTCGAAAAGAGACGAGCGAATCGCGGGTCGGACGCAGCGTCCGAGGGGCGCGGACGGGGTCGCGGAGTGAGCATGCCTGGCACTTCCGGATCGAGAGTCGGCGCGGGCCGAAGTTCCACGGCGGCAGCCGCGCGAGAGCACGTCGGAAAGGGGAAAGGAGGGCCGAATGAAAAAGCGACGTTTGGGCCGTACGGGCCTCGAGGTTTCGGAGATCTGTCTCGGTACGATGACGTTCGGCAACCAGGCCGACGAGCGGACGAGTCTCGCGATTCTCGACCGGGCGTTCGACGCCGGTGTGGACTTCCTCGACGTAGCCGAGGTCTATCCCGTTCCGCCGGACCCGAAATACGCGGGCCGGAGCGAGGAAATTTGCGGCAAGTGGCTTTCGGGCAAGCCTCGGGACGCCGTTGTCGTGGCGACGAAGGTCGCGGGCCCCGGCGCGGGCTGGTTTCTCGCCCCCGTGCGGTCCGGAAAGACGGCGCTCGACCGGCACCACATCCGGAGGGCGGTCGAGGGGAGCCTCCGGCGTCTCGGGACGGACTACATCGATCTCTACCAGACCCATTGGCCCGATCGCGGGACGCCCGTGGAAGAAACCCTCGAGGCGCTCACGAGACTGGTCGAGGAAGGAAAGGTCCGTTACGTGGGATGCAGCAACGAAACGGCGTACGGGCTCACCAAGAGTCTCTGGGTGAGCGAGCGGGAGGGATTCGTCCGGTACGAAACGATCCAGAACAATTTCAGCCTGCTCTACCGGCGTTTCGAGGACGAGCTTGCCGAGGTGTCGAGGCGCGAGAACGTGAGCCTTCTCGCCTACAGCCCCCTCGCCGGGGGTGTGCTCACGGGCAAGTACCAGGGAGGGGCCTTTCCGGAGGGAGCCCGGTTCACGCTGTACCGGGACGCCACGCCCAGGACACAGGCGATGACTCGGCGCTTCGTGAACGAGAGGACGCTGGCCGCCACGGAACGCTTCGCGGCGGTCGCTCGCGAATGCGGCCTTCCGCTCGCGACTTTCGCGCTCGCCTGGACGCTCACCCGCGACTTTCTCGGCGCGGCGATCGTCGGCGCCACGCGTCCCGAGCAGCTCGAGGAAACCTTGCGGGCGGCCGAGGTCCAGCTTCCGCCGGAAGCTCTGGCCGAGTGCGACAAGATCTCGCGGGAAATCCCGTACCCGATGGGGTGAAAGGTCGGCCGGTCGAGGGCGGCTTTCCGGGGGATCCCGACTTCAGGGCGTCCGGAACCGTTTGAGCTCCCGCCGGGCGATGACCATCTTGTGGACCTCGTCGGGGCCGTCGGCAATCCGGAGCGAGCGTCCCTCGCGCCACATCCGGGCGAGCGGAAAGTCGTCGGAGACCCCGGCCGCGCCGAAGACCTGGATCGCCCGGTCCAGCACGCGCTGGAACATGTTGGCCGCGACGACCTTGATCATCGAGATTTCCTGCCGGGCTTCTTTTTTGCCGACGGTATCCATCTTCCAGGCCGCGTAGAGCGTGAGCAGTCGTGCCTGGTCGATTTCCATCCGGGACGTCGCGATGAAGTCCTGGACGAACTGCTTTTCGGCGAGAAGGCTGCCGAACGCAAAGCGCGTGTTGGCCCTCTGGCACATGAGCTCGAGGGCCCGCTCCGCTCCCCCGATGAGCCGCATGCAGTGGTGGATGCGGCCGGGACCCAGTCGTGCCTGCGCGATGGCGAACCCCGCGCCTTCCTGGCCGAGGAGGTTCGTCACCGGGACCCGACAATCCTCGTAGACGATCTCGCAGTGTCCCGGACCTCCGGCGTGGCCCATGACGGGCACGGAACGTACGAGGTGGAACCCCGGGGTGTCCGTGGGGACGAGGATCTGGCTCGCCCGGGCATGCGGGGGGGCGTCCGGGTTCGTGACGGCCATCACGATCGCGACGCTCGCGCCGACGGCGCCGGAAGTGAACCACTTGCGGCCGTTGATCACGTAGAAATCGCCCTGCCGCTCGGCGCGCGTCGCAAGCAGCGTCGGGTCGGAGCCCGCGGTGTCGGGTTCCGTCATGGAAAAGCAGCTCCGGATTTCTCCCTCGAGGAGCGGCTCGAGCCATCGTTTTTTCTGTTCTTCGGTGCCGAACTCGGCGAGAATTTCCATGTTCCCCGTGTCCGGTGCGGCGCAGTTGAAAACCGACGGGGCGATCGGGCTCCGGCCCATCGTCTCGCAGAGGATTCCGTACTCCGTGTTCGTGAGCCCCGGTCCGTACCGCGGGTCGGGCAGGAAGAGGTTCCAGAGCCCTTCGGCTTTCGCTTTCTTCCGCAGCTCGGAAACGATCGGCGGGTAGGGGCGCCCCGGTCCCACGAGGTCGAATTCTCGGAGGGCTTCGGACTCGACCGGATAGACGTGCTTTTCCATGAACGCGACGAGTTTTTCCCGAAGGGCTTGCGCCCGGGGCGTCGGCGAGAAATCCATGGTTCTTCCTCCTTCTTTTCTCCGGTGCGGCGAGACGCTAGGACAAGCGGGCGCGGCGAGCAACCGTGGGTCGGCTCCGTCGTGCGGTACCCGGTCCGAGGCTTTTTTCGGGACGTACGTACCCGGGGGCCCTCGGGGGGAGCGCCACCGTGCTAGCGACCCGAGAAGCGGGCACGGAGCTCGAACTTCTTTACTTTCCCCGTAGCATTGCGCGGCAGCGACGGGAGGATCTCGAGCCTCTCCGGGATTTTCTGTTTCATGACTCGCTTTTCCTCCATGAAGCGAGCGAGCTCGGCCAGCGTCAGCGAGGCTCCCGGCCGCAGGACGACACAGGCACAGACTTTCTCCCCGCACTCGGGATCGGGAAGGCCGACCACGGCCGCATCGGCCACCGCAGGATGCTCGTAGAGAACGTCCTCGATCGACTTGGCACTCAGGTTCTCGCCCTTGCGGATGATGATGTCCTTCTTGCGGCCCGTCACGCGCAAGTAGCCTTCTTCGTCGAGAATCCCGAGGTCGCCCGTGCGCAAAAAGCCGTCGGCCGTGAAAGCTTCGCGATCGAGCTCGGAATTCCAGTAACCGAGGCAGAGCTGGGGGCCGAAACACTCGATTTCACCTTCCGTCCCGGGCGGGCAGGCCCGGCCGCTCTCGTCGACGATGCGCACCTCGCAGCCCGGCGACGGTCGGCCGTCGGTCGACACGCACTTTTCCTCGGGATCCTCGGGGCGTCCCGAGGTGAGCATGGGGCACTCCGTGAGCCCGTACGACCGGAAGCTTTTCACGCCGAGTCTGCGGCGCACCTCGCGGACGAGCTCGGGTGGGATGTCCGCGGCTCCGGTGCCGGCGGTGCGCAGAGTCCGGACGCGCTCGGGCCGGAATCCCGGGGCCGAGAGGATTCCCTGGAGGATCGGGGGCGGCCCGCCTGCGCTCGTCACGCCTTCTTTCTCGACGAGGTCGAGGGCCCGCTCGGGATCCCAGACGTCGAGGTAGACGACGCGCGATCCCACGAGGAGCGGTAGGACGACGAAAGCCGCGAGCCCGCCGATGTGGGTGAGCGGAAACTGGAGCAGGCTCACGTCGCTTTCCGAACTTCCGGATACCCGTGCGTTCGCGCGGGCGAAAGCGCCCAGGGTCGAGGTGCTGTGGAGGACGCCCTTGGGTTCCGAGGTGGTCCCCGACGTGTAAAAAACGAAGCTTACCTCGTGGAGGTCTCGTTCGACCGGCGCCCGGCCGTCCCTCTCCCCGAGAAGGTCCCCGAAGGCGCGGGCCCCTTCGAAGGGGCGATCGCGGACGACCACCACGTGCTCGATCGAGGGGACCTGCGCCCGGACGGAACGGGCGAGCTCCCGGTAGTCGAACGACCGGAAGGTGCCCGGGACGAACAGGATCCGCGTCCCCGTCTCGCGCGCGATGAAGCCCACTTCCGTCTCCCGGTAGATGGGAAGGATGGGGTTCTGGACGGCTCCGAGGTGTTCGAGCGCCACCGCGAGCACGGCGGCTTCCCACCAGCTCGGGAGCTGCCAGGAAACCACGTCGCCCCGGCGTACTCCGAGGGCGCGGAGCCCCGCGACGAGCCGCGATACCCGGTCCTCGAACGCGCGGAACGAAAGCCGCTGCGTACCGTCGATCAGGAACTCCCGGTCGGGCGCATTCCGCAGGCGCTCGGCGAGGAGCTGCGCCGCGCTCGGAACGGGCCACTCGCCCCGCGCGCGGTGACGTTCGAGGCGAGAGGCGGGAAGGAAGAGTTCGGGGTTCACGGCCTTCGAGCTCAACCCCTCTGGCGCGCTCTGGCCACGGTTTCGGTCTCCCCGGCTTCTTCCGCGGCCTTCTCCGGGACGGCTTCCCCGCGGTAGAGCTGCAGCAACGCAGACGCCTCGTTCTGGATTTCCACGAGATGGGGGTGCTGGGCGATCCACTCGAGGAGGATCGTGACCCGCTTGACCCAGCGCTCGGCCCACTCGACGTCCTCCGGGTTCGCGACTTCCGCGTGCCGCCGGAGGGCCTCTCGAAGCGTTTCCTCGATGTACATGGGCGCCGAACTCAAAGCCGCAGGATAGACGGCCTGCCTCGGTTTTTTCAACGAGGGTCCTTTTCGGCGCGAAACTTGTGTCCCGGAGCCGGCCGGCACAAGGGGATCTTTGTCTCCGGGCGGAAAAACGACTAGGAAGCACGGGCCCGGCGCGAAGTCCGGTCCGGGAGGAAAACTCCCGAGCGGGCCCCCGCCGGGCGCAGCGAAAACGACGGGGAGGAACGCGATGAAGCTCGGAGGAAAGGTGGCTCTGGTTACGGGCGGCGGGCGCGGGATCGGCAGGGGGATCGCGCTCGCGCTGGCGAAAGAGGGCGCCCACGTGGCGATCGCCGAGGTGGAAACTCTTCCGTCGGCCGCGCAGCAATACGGCGACGTTTCGGTGGGTGGGTATGCCGCCGCGCGCGAGACCGCACGGGAAATCGAGGCACTCGGGCGCAAGGCGCTCGCCGTCCGAGCCGACGTGACGCGGTGGGAAGACACCGAGCGCATGGTTCGCGAGACCGTCGAGAAGCTCGGCGGGCTCGACATCCTGGTGTGCAACGCCGGCGTCGTGCACGTCGCGCGCGTCGAGGAAATACCCGAAGAGGCGTGGGATCTTCTGTTCGCCGTCAACGTGAAAGGGGTTTTTCTCTCCTGCAAGGCAGCGCTTCCCTTCCTCGAGAAATCTTCCGATCCGTGCATCATCAACGTGGCTTCCGTGGCGGGGAAGAACGGGACGCCGGGACTCGCCCACTACTGCGCTTCGAAGTTCGCCGTCGTGGGATTCACCAACGCGCTCGCCAAGGAAGTGGCCCGCCGTGGCATCCGCGTGAACGCGATCTGCCCGGGGATCCTCCGGACGCAGATGTGGGAGTACCTGGCCGAACGGTTCCGGGGGAAGGACGAGAGCAAGGAGGACGCCTGGAAGAGGGTGATCGCCTGGCTCGTCCCCCAGGGGAGGCCGCAGACGCCGGAGGACGTCGGGGAGGCAGCGGTCTTTCTGGCGACGGCCCGCGCCGTGACCGGGCAGGCCATCAACGTGGACGGCGGGATGGAAATGCACTGAGAGGGGAGGATCCGTCGTGAGCGCAGAGCGAGCTCGACTGCTTTCGGGCCGGGCTTTCGAGGAGCTACTCGAGGTCCTGCGGGAGGCCGGGCGAGACTACCTGTCTCCCGAACGGGCGGGCGGCGACCCCGGTGACGCGGTGGAGGGGTACCGGTACCTTCTCCACCTGCTTTCCGCGGGCATCGATTTCTACCTCGAAGGCGATCCGGACCGGCCTTCGTTCGTGCGGATGGTTTCCCCCCGTGCGCAAGCTCGGCGGCGACAACCCCGACGCGATCTACCACTTCGCGCGAATCCGGGGCGACCGAACCTACCGGGTCAGGGGACGCCGCGGCCTGGAGTGCTACTTCTCCTTCACCGTCCACGGCCGGTCCCCGGACGGAAAGCTCGGGATGGCAGCCGAGCCCGTCCTGGCCGACGTGAACGACCGCGCGCTCGAGTTCCGGGAAGACGGGAGCTACGAGATCGTATTCGGCCCCGAGCCCGCGCCCGGCAACTGGGTTCGGCTCGACCCGGGGGCCGCTTCGCTCATCGTCCGGCACTACTACGAGCTCGAGCGCTGCGCGGCGTCGGACCCGGAGATCCGGGTCGAGCTCGAGATCGAAGCACTCGGTACGCCCCCTCGGCGTTCGGAGCGAGACGACGAGGTCATGGCCAGGCGCATCGAAGACGTCGCGGCCTTCGTTCGGGGCGGTAGCGTCGAGCTTCTCGACTTGACCACGCTGCCCGTGCCTTTCGTCTCGCGCGTGCCGAACGAGCTTCCGGAACCTGCGGCTTTCGGTGCGTCGGGACAGGCCGCCTGGGGAGCGGTGGACATCGCCTACGCCATGGCTCCGTTTCGGGTGGCCCCCGACGAGGCCTTGGTCATGACGGGACGGCTGCCAGACTGTGCGTTCGCCAACGTCGTCCTCTGGAACCGGCACATGCAGACGTTCGAGTACCGGGACCGGCGTGTGTCGCTCAACCGGAGGCAGATCGTGCCGGAGCCCGACGGCTCGTACCGAATCGTCATCGCTCACCGCGATCCCGGCGTCCCCAACTGGCTCGACACGGACGGTCACTCGGAAGGGACGATCTTCTGGCGCTTCCTCTTGCCTCGGGAGAAGCCCCCACGTCCGGAGTGTCGGCTGGTTCGTTTCGAGGACCTCGAGCGGTGAGAGCTCCCTCGCTTCCGTTTCCGGTCCGAGCCTTCAACCGTCTCGGCGCCGTCGGTGAGGCACTCCGTGTCCGCTGGCCCGGCTTGCATCCCGAAAAACTTCTCGAATCCGCGCGGCGCCGGACCGGCCTGGAGGACTTCGGAGGACTCTCGTTCCTCGAAGGTCTCCGGCGCCTCTCGGAAGCCTGGGAAAAAGAGGCCGCACTCACGCCCTTCGGTCGGATCCTGGCCCGGAGCGACGCGCTCGGCTACCTCGAAAACCGCCTGCGGATCGCCCGCGTCGTCGGCGAGCACCCTGAAATCACGCGTGTCCGGATCGAGCAGCCGGTCTTCGTCGTGGGGATGCCGAGGACGGGCACCACGATCCTCCACGAGCTTCTCGCCCAGGATCCTGCGAACCGCGTGCCGATGACCTGGGAAGTTGCTCGTCCTTGTCCTCCGCCCGAGCGGCAGACGTACGAGACGGATCCCCGGATCGCGGAAGTCCAGGCACGCCTCGACCGGGTGGACCGGATCCTGCCGGACTTCAAGAAAATGCACCCGATGGGAGCCACGCTTCCACAGGAGTGCGTCGCCATCACGGCCCACGAGTTCGCGAGTTTGCTTTTTTCGACGACGCACAGGGTGCCCTCCTACACGCGATGGCTTTTGCACGAGGCGGAGCTCGGTCCCGCCTATCGCTTCCACCGCCTTTTCCTCCAGCTTCTCCAGTGGCGGTGTCCGGGACGGAGATGGGTTCTCAAATCACCGGGACATCTCTGGTCGCTCCCGGCTCTTCTGGCCGAATATCCCGACGCGCGCCTGGTCCAGACGCACCGGGATCCGCTGCGGATCGTCGCGTCGCTCACGAGTCTCGCAGTCACGTTGCGCTCGATGGCAAGCGACAAGGTGGACCCGAAAGAAATCGCTCGCGAGTGGTCCGAAACCCTGAGGGTCGCCCTCGAACGGTCCGTCGACGCCCGCGAGCGGGGGCTCGTCCGTCCCGAGTGCGTGGTCGACCTTTCGTTCGGGGAGCTCGTCGCGGACCCGATCGCCGCGGTCCGGCGGATTTACGAGCGTTTCGACTTCAAGTGGACCGGCGAGGCCGAGAGGCGGATGCGGAGTTTTCTCGCGGCTCATCCTCGCGACCGCTACGGGCCGCACGTGTACCGCTTTGCCAACACCGGCCTCGACCCCGTGGCGGAGCGGGAGAAGGTGCGAGGGTACGTCGAGCGGTTCGACGTGCCGCGCGAGGAGGTCTGAGGGCGGCGCTCCCGAAGGAGGGCCGCCGAGGCCGACGCGTGCCGGAAGAAGCACGCCAGTGCCCGATCCGGGTGGCTCGCGCCTCGGGAGCGGTCGACCGGTGGGGGCGTACCGAGGGCTCGCGACGCCGTCCGCGGGACTCGCGGCGAGGGGCGCTCCCCTACGCCCGACGGCACGCGCTCGTTCCGCTCCTCAGCCCACGGCCTTCATGGCGAGAAACTCCGGCGTCTTTTCCATCTTCGTGTAGACTCGCCGGATTTCTTCGGGCGGCACCTGGAAGACGGCGCCGTTCGAAGGCACGGCTTCGGTCGACATCCACTCGGGAAGGCGGTCGTCGGCCTCGGTGAAGCCCGCTTTCCGGTTGAACTCCCACTCCTCCTGGAGGCACTGCCACCCGTAGTCCACGATGTCGTCCTCCGTGAGGTCGAGGCCGTACATGGCGTTGAAAAGACGCCGCATCTCCTCGAGCGTGGGCTGCATGAACTGGCAGAACCCGCTCGAGTCGCAGACGGCGTTGACGATCTGGGCCTGTTGGGAGGCTCGCGCAAGGTCGTTGTCCGGGGCTCCGATCACGAGACCGGCGGTGTGGTCCGCCCCCATGGGGCTCGTGCAGTAGGTGACGCCCGTGGCCGGAAGCGTCCGCGGTTCCCACGCCGGAATTCCCTGGCCCTTGACGGCGGGGATGCGGGGAACTCCGTATTTCTTACCCGTGGCCACGACGCCGTTCGCGACCGCGACGGCGAGCTCGTCGCTTCCCTTGTCGACGGCTTCCAGGAGCCGAATCATCGCGTCGGCGTCCCCGAAGGCGATCTTCCCGCCGTCCATCGCCACGGCGAAAGCTCCGCCGGTTTCGATCGTGTCGAGTCCGAGCTCGTCGCAGAGGCGGTCCATTTTCGCGATTTTGTCGATGTCTCCCACCGCGCAGTTCGAACCCATGAGGGCGATCGTCTCGAACTCGAGCGCCGACGTGACGTAGGATTTGTCGGGTCCGTGGACCACGTTGGAACAGCGGACGATGCAGCCGCTCATGCAGTTGTGCATGCCGCCGCCCCGCGTCTCGAAGTTCTCGACGATGCGCGCACCGTCGATTTTGTCGGCGTCCTCGAACTGCATCTCCCGACGGTTCCGGGTGGGGAAGGTGTGGAGCATGTTCGCGATGGGGACGCTGGCCGACGTGCCGAGCGCGAAGAGCTGGGGACCGGCCTTGTAGGCTTTCGTCATGTTCGTGACGAGTTCCTTGAACGTCTTCGGGTCCTTCGGTGTCCGTGCACTCGTGCCCTCGTCGTCCACGACGATGGCTTTGAGCCCCTTGGCACCCATGACCGCGCCGAGACCTCCCCGCGCGGCGTGTCGCGTGGGATAGCGGTTGTCCTGGTCGGTGAGCGCGACGCTAGCCCCGCGGAAGCGGAGCTCTCCGGCCGGCCCGCAGACGATGAAGGCGGCTCGCTTGCTCGTTCGCCCGGAGAGTTTCTCGCAGCAGGCATACGTGCGCAGCCCCTTGAGATCCTGCGCTTCGTCGATGCGCGCGCCGTCTTTCGTGATGGTCAGCACGTAGCGTTTTTCCGGGTCCTTCGGTTGTCCTTCGACCACGACGGCCCGGTAGCCGAGTCGCATGAGTTTCTGTCCCGGCTGTCCCCCGGCGTTGGCTTCTTTGATGCCCCCCGTGAGAGGGCTCTTCGCGCAGACGCTCATCCGTCCCGACGTCGGAGCCGCGGAGCCTGCGAGCGAGCCAGGCGCGAAAACCACCTTGTTGTCCGGGCCCAGAGGGTCGCACTTCGGGTCCACCTCTCGGAGAAGGATGCGCGAGCCCAGTGCTCGGCCGCCGAGCGCCGCCCACTCGGCGGGATAGGGTTCCTCTCGAACCCGAAGATTCGTCATGTCCACGCGCAGAATTCGATCCATGGCTTTCCACCTCGAAGAAAAGCGATACCCACCCCTAACACAGGCCCGCCTGGGAAGAAAAGAGGACGATCGGGCCGCAAAACAACGAACCCGGCCTCGGGCCGTCCTCGAGGCCCCTCGCCCGCTGCTCGGACCGCAGTGGGCTCTCGGGCGCGGGAAGCGAGCAATCAGCGCAGAAAAAGAAGGCAGAGGTCGGCCGCGGCCAGGAGCACGGCGGCCGTCGCGAGAAGGAGCAGTGCGGCGAGCCGCTTTTCGACACGCTCGAGCTGTCGCGAGAGGAGAGGTCCGTAGGTCCGTTCGAAGACGGAGACCCTCGCGTCGAGCGTCTCCAGCGCGGAGGGAGCCATCTCGGGTCGAGCTCCGAAGCTTCGCTCGATACGATCGAGTCTCTCCTGGATGTCGCCCAGACCTTGTGCGAGCACGTCGAGCGACCGCTCGACGGTGCTCCGCTCTCGCAGTCTCTGCGTCCAGAAGACGGGCCACCGTTTCCAGACCGACATGGGCATGGTCTCTTCCGGTTCGGGCGGGGGTTCCACCGTACGGGACACCTGCCGCCGCCTCTCCTCTTCTACCCGCTTGAGGGCGTCGTAAACCTTCGCCATCTGCGCCACCTCCGCCGCTCGAGGCGGAACCTACGCCAAAACGGAGAGGAAAAAAAGGGCGGCGTGCAAGAGAAGGCACCCTTGCGACTCGAGTCACGGAGGGTGCGCGCGGCAAAGCACGAACCTGGTGCTTGATGCTTCTCGGGAGATGCGCTCTTCTGGCATGCCGTGCTGCCGCGGTATCTCCGGCGTCGCGGGCGGGAGGCCCGTCGAGGGACGTCTTCGGGTCGCGACAGGCGTTCCGGATCGCGGGCGAAGGGGGCTTTCCACGTGCCCGACGCCGCGCCGGGAAGTGGTGCCCCGGCCTTCCGTGGAGCGGGAACGGGGCGAACGGGCTCGACTGCTCTCGGGCTCGCGGCGGCTCTCGCGACTTCGCTCGCGGGGGCGCTCGTGACGCCCGCCGGCGCGGGCAAAGCCGACGTCGAAGACGTTCGCGTCGAGCGCGAGGAGGGCGGTACGTACCGGTTTTCCGTGACCGTACGGCACGCGGACGAGGGCTGGGACCACTACGCCAACCGCTGGGAAATCGTGGCACCCGACGGCAGGGTCCTCGCCGTCCGCGTCTTGCGCCACCCTCATGTCGAGGAGCAGCCGTTCACCCGCTCGCTTTCGGGCGTGAAGATCCCCGAAGGGATCGACCGCGTCACCGTACGCGCATTCGATTCGAAACACGGAGGCGGGGGGAGGGTGCAAAGCGTCGAGATCCCGCGTCCGTGAAAGGACGCCTTGACGTTCCCCGCCGGTCCTCGGTAGCGTCCGGGCCGCCCCGGGGGGAGAGACGACCCGATGCCGGACGCACGCAGGGGAAAAGGGGAAACCCGAAGGAGTGCGAGAGTCGCTCGGTGGGTTTTTGCCTCGCGTCCGCGGTGTCGCCCTCTACTCCCGTTCCTCGGAAAACGAGGTCGGGTTCTACCGACGCCTTCCGGCCCGGGCGCGGTCGGTTCGTTGCCTTTCCGGCGAAACCGCGCGCAGGGTATCGACGGCTCCCCTTCGTGCGAGAAGGGGTGGGTCGGGTTGCCCGCGCGACACCGGAGGATGCTGCGCGTCGGCGCAAAAGAACTTTTCGTAGCTTTCCTCTTTTACGCCCTCGCCCTGGCCGGTTGCGGGGCTACGACCGACCCGGCCCTCGAGGCGCGAAAAGAGCGCGCCCGCAAGGTTCGCGAGTACGTGCGGCTCGCCCTTCCCGCAGAGGAAAGGGAGAGACCACTTGGAAGGTTGCTCGTGGACCTGAGGGACGTGGCCACGACCGGAACCGTCATGATGCTGAGAACCCGTATCCGGAGCACGTACGACGAGCCTGTCGAGGGTGTCCGGCTGGTTCTGACCTTCCTCGGTGCCCGGAACGGAACGATGATACCGCTCGAAACAAAGTACTTCGAGCAGGACATACCCGTGCCGCCCTGGGGATCGGCACTGCTCCGGCTCGACGTGGAAAGCCTCTATCTCGGGGCACAGGTGTTCTACGACATCCGAGCTTACCCGAAGAAGGTGGGAGCCCGCCCGGTGGATCCGCCACCGGGCTGGCCCGACCATCTGCGTTGAGCGCCCCGGGTGCTTCTCAGTTGAGCTGGTAGGTCAGACGGAACGCGAGCTGGTCGCGATCCCGGTTGAACCCGATCTGGTGGAAGGCGCCGTCGATGATCGTGTACTGGAGCCTTCCGAGGAGCCAGTCGGTGAATCGGTAGTCGACGGCGAGGTTGATGGCAAAGGCTCCTTCGTAGTTCAGGATGGTCGTGATGCCCGGCGTGAGCCGCCCGTGCAGGTAGTCGGTCTGGATGCGGGTCTGCCAGTTCCCGTTGTCGAAGGGCTTGAGGTCGACGAACTGGTTGGGGTTGGGAATCGGGAGGTCGGGAGAAACGAAGAGTCGCGCGTCGGGGCGAGTGGCGCCGTTGAAGCGGAAGTCCTTGTCGTCGTCGAAGGTTTCGGTGACGTTCCAGGAACCCGAGAAGGCCGTCACGAAAAGGAAGCTGTTCGTCGGGTTGAGCGGCCGGACGAAAAAGAACCGGTCGAAGCCGATCTCGAAACGGAGGAAGTCCGCCCTGGGGACGGCGCTTTTCACCACGGGGTTCACGCCCATTTCGAGCTCTTGCCGAAGGCTGATCTCGGGGACGAAGCCGGGTTCCTGGAAAAAGTAGATGGCGTTGGCCCGGATGACCGTGTCGAGCGGTTCGAAAAAGAACGTGTCGGAAATTCCGAAGACGTGCGTGATGTCGTGGACGATTTCGTTGACGATGACGCCCTGTTTGCCTTGCAGCTGCGGCAACCCGATGTTGACGAGCCGGACGAGCCGGGGCACGGGCGCCGTGGGAAACGTCGTGTAGTACCAGAGCGTCACGGTGTGGGATCGGCCGACGAGCGACTGAAGACGGAGGCCGTACCGGCTGTTGCGGAACGTCTTCCGGGGCTCTTTGTCGAAAATGACGAGTTGCGTCGTGTTGGCGAGCCGGTCCGCGATGGACTCCGAAAGGCCCTGCTGCAGGACGCCGGCCCGTACCTGGAGCGCCGCGACGGTTTGCGGGTCCGCGGAAGGGGGCGAGTAGGGGCTGAAACCCAGGAGCGGCTGGGGCGAGACGCTCGTGTCGACGAAGCCCGGCACCCAGTAGCCTTCCACGAAACCGCTCGCGAAGGGGCCGAGCTTGCGGAAGAGCTTCACGCCCGCTCGGAGCGTCCAGAGGGGGATGCGCGCCTCGTCGAGGTCCTGCAGCAAGCCCGGAATGGCGAGCTTCGTGCTGAAGGGGTTGGTCTGGTCGATGAGCGCGATCGTGTCGGATTCGCCCCACGAAAGCGTCTGTTTTCCGAGGCGAACGAAGACGGGTCCCTTGAAGTAATTGAGATAAAGCTCGTTGATCCGCGTTTCCTCCGTGTAGAAGTCCCGTGCGTCCGTGGGCTCGAAAATGCTCTCGAGGTCTTCTCCCGCGTCGAGCCGGCTCGCGATTTCCTCCGTCGACGGGATTCGGCTGCCGTGGGTCTGGATGGCGCGTACGACGCAGGTGAGGCCCTGCGGGCAGGTCTTGCCTCCCCGCAGCGCCGACTCGGTGGTGGAGGTTCGCGGCCTGCGGACTTCGTCGAGGAACTGCGACGTTCCGTAGTCGTAGATGCCGTCGTAGTAGCCCCACACCGCCAGGCGGAAGTCGAGGCGGTCGGGTGCCAGCCAGCGGAGCACGGGCAGTTCTCGCATCCACTCGAGGTGCGGCGCGAGTTTCGCGTCGAGCTCGGGGCTGTAGAAGTTCCGGTGCTGGATCAGCTGCCCGGCCTTCGTGACCGGGTAGCTTTCGTCGCCGTTCCGCTTGCGGGTGTCCTCGGTCCGGAGCGTCGCCTGCGAATAGATGCGAGCGCGAAAGTCGATCGTTTGCGCTTCGTCGAGGAACAGGGCCCGTGCGATCTCGGGCACGGCGACCAGCACCAGAACCCCCGCGACTGCAAGTGCGAATCGACGCATCGGCTGCCCTCCCCGTCGAGAATTCCCGCGGCCCAGCTCCGTCGAAGCCCCCGGCACGCGGACGCGGGGGAACTTACAAAACAAACGTTTGGAAGTGCAAGAAGAAAGTCGGCGTCACGGTCGAGGAAAAAGCTCCCGGCGGGGGGGAGCCCGGCTCGCAGGATCTTTTCCGTCTTCGGCGGCGTTTTCCTCTCCGCCGGTACGCTTGACCGGGAAAAAAGCGCTGTGGTAGCGCGGCCCCTCGTGCAGGGGCGCAAGGCCGGAAGGCTCCGGACGCGGAGGGAAGTCCTCCGGGCTGGTACGAAGTCGGCTCTCGGGATTCTCGGGGCTGCCGTGGCTTCTTTCGTACCGGAGGTGCGACGCGGGCGTGCAGCCCGGAGAGTCACGCGTCCGAACTTCGTGGTCGTCCTTTCCGACAACCACCGGGCCGACGCGATCGGGATCGCCGGGCACCCCTTCGTTCGGACCCCGGCACTCGACCGTCTGGCACGCGAAGGGGTACGGTTCGAACGCGCCTACTGTACGACGCCCCTCTGCAGCCCCGCGCGGGCGAGTTTTCTCACGGGCCTTTACGCCTACCGCCATGGTGTCAAGAACCACACGACGCAGGCGAGTTGGGACGAGAAGCTCGTCACTTTTTTCGAGCTTTTGCAAAGCCAGGCCGGGTACAGGAACGGGTTCGTCGGAAAGTGGCACATGCCCGCCTCGCCACTCCCCCGCCTCCGCGGAGTCGAGCGGTTCGTCACGTTCACGATCGAGGGCGGGCAGGGGCGCTACTTCGACTGCCCGCTGGTCGTCGACGGCCGCCCCGAACCGTCGCGCAGACGCTACATCACGGAAGAACTGACCGACCGTGCCATCGACTTCGTACGCGAAGGGCCCGAGCCCTTCTGCCTCTACCTGGCCCACAAGGCCGTCCACCATCCCTGGAAGCCTCCGCCGGACCTCGAGGGGATCTACTCGGACGAACCGGTCCACCTTCCGAAGGGGGCGAACTCCTGGACGGGTTTTACGAACGGTCAGATCTGGGGCGGGTTCGACCGCCCCGTCGAGAGTGCCTACCGCGCATACATGGAGACGGTGACGGGAATGGATCGGGAGATCGGCCGGCTCCTTCGTTTCCTGGACGACCGGGGGCTCGCGGGTCGCACGTTCGTTCTCTACGCGAGCGACAACGGTTTCCTCTTCGGGGAACACAAGCGCGTGGAGCTTCGCTGGCCGTTCGAAGAGGTGATTCGCATCCCCTGGATCGTGCGTTGGCCGCAAGGCGTGGAGAGACCGGGTCGCGTGGCGCGCCAGATGGTCCTCAATCTCGACCTCGCCCCGACCCTTCTCGAACTGGCCGGGCTCGACGTGCCCGACTGGATGCAAGGCCGGAGCTTTCTTCCCGTCCTGGCGGACCCCGATGCCCCCGGGCGGAGGGCCTGGCTCGTCGAGAACTACAGGGAGTTTCCCTACCGTGTGCCCGGCTACCAGGGAGTTCACACGGAGCGCTACCTCTACGTGGAGTACGAGGGCTGCTGGAAACCCTCGCTCCACGACCTCTTGAACGATCCGAAGCAAGAACGCGACCTGTACGGTACCGAAGAAGGCGATCGAGTGCTTCCCGAACTCCGGCGCTTGCTCGCGGGTCTCCGGCACGGCGAGAAGTTCGATGCATGAAGGTACGCGCTCCGCGCGGAAGGGAGCCTGGAAAGCGCCGATTTTCTGCTTGCTGATCGCGGCGGCAAGCTTCGTCGCCTACAACCTTTCGCCGCCGTGGCTCGCGAACCGGGTCGTCTTCGTTTACGCCGCCACGCTCGTCCTCGGGCCGAGTTTCGTCTACCCGTGGGCCCGGGCCCGCGGGCGCTCCGGTCCCGAGTCGGTGGCCTGGGCGTTCCTGGTTCCCGCGGCTTGGGTCGCGAAGGAGTGCTTGCACGTGGGGTTGTATTTCCCGCCCCCCGAAGCGCTCTACTACGCGCTGAATCCCCTCGTCATGGGCCTTTTCACCGCCGCAGCCGTGCAGATCGCCGCGTCGGAGCTTCTCTGGAGGCGCTTTCGCCGGGGGAGGTGGGAGTGGGCTCCGGTTCCCGTCGGAACGCTTCTCGCCGTGGCCGTGGCGTCGGCCGCTTACGCGTTCGTGGCACGACGGCACGGCGTGACGGCGATCTTCTACCTGTACATCGAAGGCTACCGGCGACTGTTCGGCGCTTGACGGCGACGGACTCCCCGCTTCCCGCGGCGCGCGGGAAGCGGGAAAAGGACGGGCACCACGAGCCGCTTGCCGACGTCCCCGGCCGGCTAGCCGCCGTAGAAGGTTTTCTCGCCGAGGTCCTTGAGCCAGAGCGTAGCGTCGTCCGGCCTGCCCTCGATTTCCTTGTGGAGGCCGGCCGCCACGACTTCGCCCACGAAAATCGAGTGATCACCTTTCTCGATCGTGTCCGTGAGTCGGCACTCCACGTACGCGGGGCAGCTTTCGAGGACGGGCGAGCCCGTCGACCCGGAGCGGTACTTTTCTCCGCTGATCCTGTCGCCTTCGTGTTGCGCGGGTTTGAAAAAGGTGAAGGCGAGTTGTTGCTGTCCCTTGCCGAGAACGTTGAGGCAGAAGGCCTTCGACCGCTTGATGACCGCGTGCGCCGAAGAATCGACCTTGACGCCCACGACGACGAGCGGAGGTTCGAAAGAGGCTTGCGTGACCCAGTTGACCGTGGCCGCGGCGACCTGTCCTTCGTCGCTCCTCGCCGTGAGGACGTAGAGGCCGTAGGGAATCATTCTGAGGGCGGTCTTTTTCGCGTTCGGATCCATGCCGCTCCTCTTAGCACCGTTCGACGGGTGCGGGAAGCGCTCTCTCGATCCACTCCGGCGCCGGCCCGGCGGATTTTTTCACACGCTCGGGGTTTCCTCGGGCGCAGCTCCGGACGATCGGGGCAAAACTCCGGCAGCATGGCTGCGTGGGCTTCGGCGTCGGATGGCAGCCATGCTGGCGCTTCTCTTCGACGCCGCCGTCGTCGTCCCATCGCGGCTCCTCCGGTGGAGCGGGCAGGTACGGGTGGGATGGGTGACCTCCAGGTCGGGTCGGTTCGTTTTCGCGGGACTAGCCGGGACAGAACTCCGGACTCGCCGTCGCGTAGTTCGTAGCGCGCGGACGTTCGAACCGGTGCCCATCCTGCGCAGGAGGCTCGGAGGGCAAGCGGTGCACGCCCGATGAATCTACTCCGGCCGCGACTTTCCGGTGGTTTCTTGGCGGGTTTTTCCGGCTGCCCGGAAACGTCTTTCGTGCGGAGAGGGGGAGCCTCCCGCCCCCTCTCCGGTCCCGCTACCCTCCTGGTAGAGCGCTCCTCTTCGCGCGCGGGACGAGCTTCCGGGCGGGAAACGCGTTCCCCCCGACGCTTTTCTCGTCGCCCTCGCGCTCCCTCTCGGCGCAGCAGCGGCGAGACCCGCCCGGAAACGCCTCGGCTACGGTATGACGCATCGTCGACGTGACCCGGTTTCCAAGGATCGGGCGACTCGTGGGCGCTCGTCAATGACCCAAATGGGGTATGCGGAAAGCAAAAACTCCGGCGCCCTCGGCCGTCGAATCTCGTTGCGGTTCGTTGACGGGTCGGGGGAAAATCGAGTAGGGGGCCGAGCCGTGTCAGCCGAACGAGTCCGGCCGGGCAAGGTGCGAGACCGCGGGGTTTCCCGCGGCACGTCGGTGGCCGACCTCGTGGCCCTGGCGCAGGAAGCGGCTTTCGACTCCCGACTTTGGCCGGAGTTTCTCCTGCGCCTCTCGGGCCGCATCGGGGGCGAGGCTCCTGCGGTTTTCCTTGCCACGTACCCGGAGGACCGGACGGTTTTTTCCTTCTCGTCGGGAATCGACCCGAAGTGGGCCCGTGCGTACGACACCCACTACATCGCGTTCGACTTGCGCCGCCCGAAAATCCAATCCCTGGCCGAGGGGGTTTCCTTTCGCGGGGACCGTCTCGTTCCGGACTCGGAATTGCTTCGGTCGACCTTCTACAACGAGTTCTTGAAGCCACAGGGGTTCTTCCAGATCGCCGGCTGCGTCCCGTGGAAGCGCGACGGGCACCTGGCGGTGCTTCGTCTTCTGCGTTCGCGCAAAGACCCTCGGTTCGGCTCGGAGGAGCTCCGCATTCTGCGCACGCTTGCTCCACACGTGGGCTACGCGCTGCGTGTCGCTCTCCTGCGTGACGAGCAGTCGCTTTCGGGAGCCTTGTCGGTCGTCGAAGCCCTTCGCACCCCCGCGTTCTTGCTGGGCCCCGGCGGGAAGGCCCTCGGTTGGAACCCGGCGGCCGAGAAACTGCTCGCGGCCGGGCGGCCGGTGCGAATCGGCCACGGAGGAATTCTGCTGCCTGCCGATCCGCGCGGCTGCGACGCATTTGCGAAACTCCTCTCCGACGCGCTCGGCAGGGGAGGGACGACGCCGGTGGCGGGCACGATGACGCTCGAGGACGGCAGGTCGTGGCCTTTCGACGTTCTGGTCGTCCCCGTGCCCGACGGGGTGTTCGTGCGAGAGGACCGCCGTCCGGCGGCTCTCGTTTTCGTGTCCGACCCGTCCCGGAAAATCCGCATCGCGCCGCGGCGGCTCGCCCGGCACCTCGGCGTCACGCTGGCCGAGGCGGCGGTGGTGTCCGACCTGGTCGCGGGGCTCTCCCTGGAGGTGTCGGCGAGACGTCAGGGAATTTCGCCGCACACGGCGAGGACCCACCTGAAAAGGGCGCTGCAGAAAACGGAAAGCAAACGACAGGTCGACCTGGTGCGCCGTGTGCTCGCGAGCCCCGCGCTCTTTTCCGTTCTGGAAGAGGCCGAGGACTGAGACGTGTCGGGTCGCCCCTACTCCGGGACCAGACGCAGGGTCAGGGGATGCGGAAAGAGCCGGACCACGATGTCCGACCAGTATTTTTCGCCCATGGCTTTCGCGACGGCCTCGGCTTTCTCCGGGGCTTCCACGCCGCGAACGCGTTCGAACACCTTGCCTGCGACGCGCACGGCCACGTAGGGCGCCGTCCGGTTCTCCCGGATTCTCCGTGCGGCGCGGTTACCCAGGCGAACGTACGGTTCGCCGTCGAGAACGACGACCCACACGGGAAACCAGTGGGGCTCGCCGGCCGGAGTGATCGTGCGGAGCTCGATCGTGCTCTCGTCGGCGAATTCTTCCGGGTTCCACCGTGGCTCGGCAGCCGCGAGGCTCGCGAAGAACGGTACCGAGGCAATCACCGCCAGGGTCGGAAGCTTTCTCATCGTCGTGTTCCTCCTCGTCGGTGGGAGGCGTCGGGCGAACGCGCCTTCCATCCCCGGCATTCTCCCGCACCCGGCGAAATCGGCAAAGGGGGAAGGGCGGCCCGCACGAGCGCGGCCCCGCGGCGGAGGACCCGCGGCGAACACGATCGGGGCCCCCACGGAGCGCGCTCCGGCGTTCCCCTAGATGCCAGACGCCGCCCGGGAGGGACGCGGGATGGTGAAAAAATCTCCGGTCGGCCGAATCTCGCCCGGGAAAATTCAATGAAATTCGGGCCTCCGATGGCGCGGGAGGAATTTTTCACACCCTTCGCGCTCCGTCGCGTCCGGGGGGGGCCGCACGACGCGGGAACGCGGACCCGGACAGAGCGGGTCCTTCGAGAGACACGCCCAGATGGAGGGACGCGCTCCGTCGCGTCCGGGGGGCGGGGGCCGACGAACCGGGCCCCTAGAGCCTTCGGTCCAGGCTGCGGTACTGGATGGCCTCGGCGACGTGGGCCGGACGCAGGTGCTCCGAGCCTTCGAGGTCGGCGATCGTCCGGGCCACTTTGAGGATGCGGGAGTACGCGCGCGCACTGAGCCCGAGAGCCTCGACCGCCTTTTCGAGGAGATTGCGGCTCGGAGCGTCGAGGCGGCAGTGGCGACCGATGGCGTCGTCGGCCATTTGAGCGTTCGAGAAAATTCCCGTGCTCCGGAACCGTACGAGCTGAGTGGCTCGGGCTCGCTCCACGCGGCGCCGGATGGCCTCCGAGCTTTCACCGTCCGCGCTTTCGGCCAGGTCCCGGAAGCGAAGCGGCGGGACTTCGAGGTGGATGTCGATCCTGTCGAGGAGCGGCCCCGAGATGCGGTTCCGGTAACGCTGCACGTCGGGGAGAAGACACCGGCACTCGTGGTGAGGGTCACCGTAGTGGCCGCAGGGGCAGGGATTCATGGCGGCGACGAGCATGACGTTCGCGGGAAAGGTGACGGAGTGCCGGGCACGGGAAATCGTGATTCTTCGTTCTTCGAGGGGCTGCCGGAGGAGTTCGAGGACGCTCCGCCGGAACTCGGGTAGCTCGTCGAGGAACAGGACACCGTTGTGGGCGAGCGAGATTTCCCCGGGTCTCGGAACGGTCCCTCCTCCCACGAGTCCCGCGTGGCTCGCGGTGTGGTGCGGAGCACGGAAAGGACGGTGAACGGAAAGAGCCCGGCCGTCCATGAGTCCCGCGGCGCTGTAGAGCTGCGTCGTCTCGAGCGCTTCGGCCAGGGTGGGCGGAGGCAGGATCGACGGAAGGCGACGGGCCAGCATCGTCTTTCCGGAGCCCGGCGGGCCGATGAGCAGCACGTTGTGCCCGCCGGCTGCCGCGATTTCGAGGGCTCGTTTCGCGTGTTCCTGTCCCCTGACGTCCCGGAAGTCGAGCTCCGGCGGAGGGGCGCTCGCCAAGAGTCGTGTGGCTTCCGTGCGAACCGGCTCGATCGGAGCCTCGCCCCGGAGACAAGCGACCGCTTCTTCGAGCGTCCGGACGGGCAAGACCTCGATTTGCGGTGCCACCGAAGCTTCCGCCGAGTTCGCCGCGGGGAGGAAGATGCGGCGAAACCCCTTGCGGGCCATGGAAGCCGCGACGGGCAGGGCACCTCGGACACGCTTTACCCGACCGTCGAGGGAAAGCTCCCCGAGGAACACGCAGTCGGCGAGGCTCCCGAACGGAACCTGTCCCGAGGCCGCGAGGATCCCGAGAGCGATGGGAAGGTCGTACGCCGACCCCTCCTTCCGCAGGTCCGCGGGGGCCAGGTTCACCGTGATGCGTCGCGTCGGGAACTCGAAGCCCGAAGCTCTCAGCGCCGCGCGGACTCGCTCCATACTTTCGCGCACCGCGGTGGCGGGAAGGCCCACCACGGTCATGGAAGGCAAACCCGGCGAAACGTCGACCTCGACCTCGACGACGTCGGCCTCCAGGCCGAAGAGCGCACTCGACCAGACTCGCGCTTGCATCGGAGCCTCCCTGCTCGCACGGCTCAGGCTAACGGTCTCGTCGGCGCGTGTCAAAAAAGATCGTTCGCCCGGAAGGCCGGAACCGGCGGAAACCTCCCCGCTCGGCGAGCCGGGTCTCCCGGACTCCGGCCTTGCAACGAGTCTTTCGGGGGCGTAAAGCGGGGAGCCATGGCAGCCAAAGAAGCCAAAGGCTATGCAGGCCCTCGTCTTGCCGATCTGGTGAGGGGTCCGAAAGGCCCCGAGCAGCTCCTGAGCGTGCGCCTACCCGTCGAGCTCATCGATCGGGTCGACCGGGTTTGTGACATCCTGGGTGCGGGAAAGTCCGAGGTGGTCACGGCCCTTCTCAACGAAGGGCTCGTGCGTTACGACGCTCGCGTGCAGCGACGGGGGAGCGTGCAGCGACGCGCGAAGACGAAGGCATCCCGGAAGCACCGGTAGCCCTTTCGTCGCTCCCGGGTGAAAAGGACGGGCCTTCGGTCCGAGGGGCGAGCCCCCGACGGGACCTCGGTTCGCCACGATGATCGAAATCAACGGGATCGCACACGTGATGCTGACCGTGAGCAACTTCGAAGCCTGCGCCCCCTTCTACGAGGATCTTCTCGCCTTTCTCGGGCTCCGGCCCGTTTTGCGCGGCGACGGTTTTCTCTATTGCGTAGGGGGGAGGACGGCCGTAGGAATCGTGCGGGCCGAAGACCGGTACCGGAACGAGCGCTTCGTGCAGTTTCGAGTTGGCCTCCACCACGTCTGCTTTCGCGCTCGCGAGCGGAAGGACGTCGACGCCGTCTACGATTTTCTCTACCGACGAGGGGCCAAGATCGTCCATCCGCCGGAAGAGGGACCCTGGGCTCCGGGCTACTATTCCGTTCTTTTCGAGGACCCGGACGGAATCCGACTCGAAGTGAACCACGTGCCCGGAAAGGGCCTTCTGGCCGAGAGGGGCAGCTAGCCCACTCCGTGCTTGCGGAACCAATCGAGCATCTTCCGCCATCCGTCTTCCGCGGCTTCCTTCCGGTAGCTCGGGCGGTAATCGGCGTGGAATCCGTGGGGCGCTTCGGGGTAGACGACGATTTCCGAGGGTTTGGCGAACTTCCGCAACTCTTCCCGCATTCGATCCACCGTTTCGAGCGGAATTCCCGGATCCTTTCCTCCGTAGAGACCCAGCACGGGAGCTCGGAGGGCTCCGACGACGTCGACGGGGTGCTTCGGCGTGGTATCCGACGGCTCGCCGACGAGCCTTCCGTACCACGCGACCCCTGCGTCGAGCCGCTCGCTGTGTGCCGCGTAAAGCCAGACGATCCTGCCGCCCCAGCAAAACCCCGTGATGCCGAGGCTCGCCGTCCGGGCTTCGGGTAGGCCGTCGAGCCAGGCTACTGCAGCGTCGAGATCGGAGAGCACCTGCGCGTCGGGGACCCGGCGGACGATTTTCTCGACGATTTCCGGGATGCTCGCGAGGCGGCGCGGGTCACCCTGTCGCGCGAAGAGGTCGGGCGCGAGCGCGTAGTAGCCTTCCCGCGCAAGCCTTCTCGCGACGTCCCGAACGTACTCGTGGAGGCCGAAGATCTCGTGGACCAGGAGCACGACGGGGAAAGGCCCGGCCCCCTCGGGAAGCGCGCGGTAGGCCGGAATCCGGGTACCCCCCGACGAGAACGACACCTCGCCTTCGCGGAGGCCGGCAGTACCCGTTCGGATCGTGCTCGCGGCAATCGGGCGCACGGCAAGCGCGAACCCCGCAGCCAGGGTCCGCGCCAGAAAACGCCTTCGGCTGAGGAGAGGGTGTGTCGGATCCTGCCGGGATGAGCCGCGGGGAACTCGCTTGTCTCTGCGTATCTCCGCCATGTTCGGTGTTTTTCCTGCCCGGGAAATCTCGCTCGTGCCGGGGGGCTTTTTCGGGCCTGTCCCGGGGTTGCCTCCTACACCATGACTCGAGGACGTGGGAAGTCCCGAAGCGTGCCCTTGGGGCTGCCCTCCCTTCCGGGGGGGAAGGCGTCCTGCGGCCCGATCGGCGAGTTTTCGGACAGCGCGTTTTTGCCCGACGGGTGGTTCGATACCCCCTCGCCCAGCGCTCGCCGGACGCCCATTGACTGAATCGAGGTTCACACCCCGAGTTGCCGTGGCGGCTGGCGAATCTTTTGCTACGATTTTCGGTGGAGAAAGGACGAAGACAGGGTTATTTTCGGGAAGTCGAGAGCCCATGCTCGAGCGAAGTATCGAAAAAACCAGGAAAACTTGGGCAGCGACAAGGGCAAAAGTTCGTTTTTGGCTCCGAGCTCCCCGGCGGTGGCTTCTCCGTTTTTGCACGCGGCTTCTCACGAAGCCGCTCAAGTCCTACGAGTTGCGCGTCCCGAACAACATGGCGGAACTGAGGGCGCACCTGAGAAAAGGAGACGTCCTTCTCATCGAAGGGGACCAGCGTGTCAGCCAGGTGATTCGGTATCTCACGCAAAGCTCCTGGTCTCACTCCGCCCTTTACATCGGTGACGAGCTTCTCCGTCGGGGAGGGGAGAGAGCCCGAAAACTGAAAGAAGCCTACGGGGAAGATGCGGCTTACCTGATCGTCGAGGCCGTCGACGGGGAGGGGGTCGTGGCCAGTCCCCTCGGCAAGTACGAGCACTTCAACCTGCGCGTTTGCCGGCCGAAAGGTCTGAGGAAAGAGGACCTCGCCAAGATTCTCGACTGGACCATCTCGAGGATCGGCTGCGGTTACAACGTGCGGCACATCCTCGCCCTTGCCCGGTACTTCTTCCCCGTGAGCCTGGTGCCCCGGCGCTGGCGCCGAGCGGCCCTGCATTTCGGCGAGGGTGAGGACCGAGAAGTGATCTGCTCGAGCATGATCGCCCGCGCCTTTTTCCAGGTCGGCTACCCTATCCTGCCCCGTGTGGTTCTGGACCCGGCCGGGACCCGGCCCTCGTGGTGGGAGAGGACGCTTTTCCGCAGGCGGCGCAGGCCCCTGGTACGTTTCCGGCCGCAGGACCCCGCGCTCATCACGCCGCGCGACTTCGACCTTTCCCCCTACTTCGAGATCGTCAAGTTCTCCCCCGTAGCCGGGCAGAAGTTCGACTACCGGGACATCGTCTGGGACACGGGGGAGGCCGCGGCCGCCGCTTCCTGAGAAGCGCGCATCTCGCGAACCTCGGCAACGAGCGGGTTCTCGACGGTAGCCCGAAAGAGCCCGAGGTCCGCGCCCCGGGGAAGAAGGTAGCTCGCGGCCCGGATTTCGTGACGGCCGCGGTCCACGTCGTCCCAGTGCGAGAAAAGGAAGCCGACTTCGGGGCACTGGCCGGGGACATTTTCCGGGTCTTCCCGCTCGAGGGTCGCCCGAAGAAAAAAGGACTGCCGCACGCGGGCGAGACTCTCGCTCCGCTCCGCTCGCACCAGGAGCGTCCGATCGGGGCCCTCCACGGCGAACCATTCCACGGCGGGCTCGAGATGTGTCCGGGAGGACTCCGAATCGCAGTCGACGGGGAGCCTGCCCGTGGGCGTCGAGACCCACCATCCCCGCAGGTTTCGGAAGTCGAGCGAGGTCCGCACGGCAATGTCGCCGAAGACGAAGCTCGGAGGAACACGAAAGCGGGCCCCGACGGGAAGCTCCACGTAGGTCGGGTAGAAAAAGACGTGGGAGACGAAACGGGGCGAACGAATCCGGAACCCGACGCGGATAGCGTAGCGCTGGGTCCGGACGACGCGCAGGGGGCCGGCCTTCCAGCTCGGGGGGCTCGGGACCAGGTGGTCTTCGGTGCGGCTCACGGGAACGAGGCCGAAGAAGAAGCGCGCGGACGCCCGGATCTTGAGGCGGTCGAGAACGTTGGGCCCGTCGTCGAAGGACAGAAATTGGGGGACGGGCCCGTCGAATCCCAGGGATACCCCACGACCGGTCAAACGGTCCTCGATCGGGTCGTAGGACACGAAAGCCCCGGTGTCGCGCGCGCCCTTTTCCCGGGAGCCCGAATCGACCACGACGTAGAACCACCGCGTCGGAAACCCGAGGGGATCGTGGAGTGCCAGCTCGAGAACCGTGGGCGACGGTAGCGTCCTCTTCCGCGGCAGCCGTTCGGCGCCGAGCCAGGCGGGCAGGAGGAGAACGTCGTTGTCGTCGAAAACGCGGGGCGGGCTGTCCCACAGAACCTCCGCCCCTTCCTCCGTGACCCAGTCGCCGTCCGGTGTGCGCTCGTCGATCTGAAACGGCACGGGATGGCAGCGCGCCTTCTCGCACCGCAAAACCGAGATTCGGTCGAGACCGACCCCGTGGAGTCCGCGGAGAAGCCGACCCTCGACCGAAGAGACTTCCCAGGCTCGCGGATCCGGCCTCTTCGCTTCCTGCCCCGAGTCGACGCCCGGAACACGGACCAGGGTCGACGCCAGACCGAGCGCGAGGGAAAGGGCTCGAACCGTCCGGCACGAGTGGCCGAATCGGCTTGACAATCCTGGTGCGGGTCGAATAAGGGGCTGCCGAGCGGGGGACCTAATCGCCGTGCGAAGGAGGAGGGCTATGATGCGGTTCGGGCAGCGGACTCGGGGGATCGGTCTTTTCATCGTGCTCGGTTCGCTCTTGTTCTTCGGGGGGGCGGCCTCGGGTTACTACCTCGACGAAGGCCAGACGATGAAATTCGGCGTCCGGGCGTACGTCAACGCACGCATCGGTACCGAGGATACGGACCGGACGAAGGTCATCGACCCGGGGACACCGTTCCCGGGAGACGAGGTCTCGGTCCTCGAGTCGCAGACCTTTCCCTTCTCCGCCGCGGGGCACCTGCGCCAGAACCGGTTCTTCCTCGAGGCCGAGTTCGACCACGACGTGACGGACCTCATGAAAAAGGGCTTCGGCCCCCTCGCGATCCTCAACCACATGCCGTTCCGGGTCCGCAAGCTCAAATACCACCTGACGTACCGGGGCGAGGCGGACGGCATCTACGACTGGGGTCCCAAGGAATTCCGGACTCGCAACAACGACTCGTACCGAGACCTCCTTCGGGACGCCCAGGGAAGGATCGCTCCACCGGGGACGTGTGTTCTCTCGACCTGCCCCGACATCAACGGGGTGCGGCGCACGATCCGGGAGAGACTCGTCAACCGACACCGACTGTACCAGGCCTACGTGGACGTGACCGTCGGCGACCTCTTTCTCCGGATCGGAAGGCAGATCCTGGTCTGGGGCGAGACCGACGTATTCCGGCTTCTCGACAACATCAACCCGATCGACTCGAGCTTCGGGGGCTTTCTCATCGCGCTCGACGAGCGCCGGGTGCCCATCGACATGATCCGCGCGAGCTACTACCTGGGGAGTCTCGGCGATCGCGTGTACGACGCTTCCGTCGAAGCGTTCGCGGCCATCGACGACGAGGTTTCGTACTCTCCCGGTCTCACCGACGGCTCGCCGTGGGAGTTACCCAACAACGGAACTCCGTCCGGGAACCAGCGGGACGTGATCATCCAGCCGTCCCGGAACTTCCGCGACATCCGGGGCGGGGCGCGCTTTCAGTTCACGACCCCCTTCGCCGACGACTTCGACGTAACCTGGAGCCTCGCCCACTACTACACGTTCCACGACCTTCCGAACGTCCAGGTCTGTGTCCACCCCGGCACGGGCTTCGGCGGGTTTCCGTTCCAGCGCGTCACGCCGCGGGACCCCGTGATCCGAAGCCTCGGCGGACAGATCCCGGGTTGTGCCATCAACGTGAACGACTTCAAGTTCCTCCTCGACCTCCCCACGCCCGCCAACCCGAACGACCCGGACCTGGTACCCGAGCCGGGCCAGGATTGGGCCATCCTGGCCCCGCAAGCCATCACCGTGCAGATGCCCGCCAAGATCCAGATCAGCGGTGCCACGGCCACGTTCACCGTGCCGGCTCGGTTTTCGCGACTCCTGGGCCTCAGCGGAGAACCCGTCGTCCGCACGGAGCTCGCGTACATCAAGGACGAGCCCTACCACACGCAGGGGCAGCTCGACCCCTTCATCTTCCACGACCTCGGCAAGCCTGCGGACCAGCAACTTGCGACCGGCGGAATTCTCAAGCGAGATTCCGTCAACTTCGTCCTGGGAATCGACACGAACCAGTTCATCCGTTTCCTGAATCCGAGGAACAGCTTCTTCATCACGACGCAGTTCTTCTACAAGCACATCAAGGACGCCGTGGAGAGCGAGAATCCCGTCGATCCGAACCGAGCGGTGCTTCCCGTCCGCGCTCGCAACGTGCAGAACCCCAACCCGGCTCTGTCGGGTCTGGGAGCCGTGGAGCCGATTCTCGTGACACAGAACCAGGATCAGTTCCTGCAGACGCTTCTGATCTCGACCTCGTACCGGAGCGGGACGGTGAACCCGAGCTTCACGATGCTCTACGACTGGAGCGGTGCGAGAGCCTACATCCCGTCCGTGACCTTCATCCACGACCCGTTCCGGTTCACCCTGCAGCTCAACGTCCTGGATGCAGGCGAGCTCAAAGGGAACAGCGGCGTGAGCCTCCTGCGCGACCGCGACAACGTCCTCTTCCAGCTGGAGTACGTCATTTGAGGATTTCGGAGCCGAGCGCAGCGGTAGGACGGAAAAGACTCGTTTTGTCCGGGAAGTTCGCCGTGGGGGTCCGACCTCGCGGGGCTTGCTCGAGCGCAGCCGACCCCGTTAAATGACGAGCCTCGACTCGGGTGACCCGGCGCTCTCTCGCGGGGGTCGAAACGATCGAGTGGGCCCGAACGAACGCTCTTCGTCGATTCCGTGATCCAGGGGGGAAAAGTGAGAACGATCGGCCGCGTGTCCGCGGTCCTGGCGCTTCTCGCCGGAAGCTCCTTCGGGCCGCGATGGACGCACGCGGAAACGGTGCCGGCACAGAAACTTCGGCAGAACCTCTTTTACTCTTGCTTCGTCTCGGCCGAGGAAGGATGGGTGGTCGGCGACCTGGGCATGATTTTCCACACCACGGACGGAGCCAAGACGTGGGAGATCCAGAGGGCGGGGACGAAACGGCCCTTCGTGGCCGTGACCTGTCCCGAGCGAAACCGTGTGTGGGTCGCGGGGCAGGCGGGTCAGATCGCGCACTCCCGGGACCAGGGGCGGACCTGGACGTTCCAGGAAAGCGGCACGGATCGACAGCTTCTCGATATCGTTTTCGTCGACAGTCGGCGGGGGCTCGCGGTCGGGGACTACGGGATCATCCTGCGGACGGACAACGGCGGAGAAACCTGGACGCGCATTCCGATGCCGACCGAGGTGAAACTCCCGCCGGACATCGCCGAGGTGGTGCAGCCGGGCGACGTGCTTCTCTACAAGGTGGCGTTCGCCAACCCGGAGGAAGTCTGGATCGTGGGGGAGTTCGGCGTGATCCTGCACTCGAGTGACGGGGGTCTCACGTGGGAAAGTCAGGAGAGTCCGGTGGAGACCACGCTCTTCGGCGTGCATTTCACCGACCCGCTGAACGGTTGGGCCACGGGGATCGAGTCCACGCTGATCCGTACCGAGGACGGGGGGCAGACCTGGCGCAGGGTGCGGATCGAAACGCCCCCCGACTTTTTCATTCCGCCGGGTTTTTCGCTTTCCATCTACGATGTCGACGTGAGGGGGCGAGTCGGGTGGGCGGTCGGAGACAGCGGTTTTCTCGTGAACAGCACCGACGGCGGCAAAAGTTGGAAGATGGTCCGGGTGCCGACCATTCTGCGTTCCAGCTGGCTCCGCGACGTGAACCTCTTGCCCACGGGGCAGGGCTACATCGTCGGGGCTCGCGGCACGGTGCTTTCCGTCGACACGGACCGCTTCACGATGCTCAAGCAGCGCAAGTGAAGGGACGGTAGGAAAAGACGATGATTCCGCAGCGTTGGATCGAGGCCTACCTTCGCTTTCTCCTGCGGTACCGCGGTTGGGTCACCATCGTCGTCGCCGCGCTCACGGCCTTTTTCGCGTACTCGCTCAAGGACATCCGGCTCCATACCGACTTCTACGACTTCTACCCCCGCCGTCATCCGTACATCAAATTCTACAACGAGTTCCGCCGGATGTTCGGTAGCGCCAACATCATGAGCGTCATCGTGGAGGTGAAGGAAGGCGACATCTTCAACCCGAAGACGCTCCAGAAGATCGACCGGATCACGAAATACATGGTCAACACCAAGGGAGTGGTGCCTTACCAGATCCTCTCGATCGCGCACCCGAAGCTCCGGAGCATCACGGCGCAGCAGGGGTCGATCCAGATCCGCGAACTCTACTACCCCTACGTCCCGCAGACCCAGGCCGACGCCGAGCGCGTCCGCTTCGCTGTCTACGCGACGCCGGGTATCCGGGGGATTTACGTTTCCGACGACGACAAGGCGGCGGTGGTTCACACGGGTTTCTGGGAAGAAGCGCTGGATTTCCGCGACCTCCACCGGCGCATGATGCAGCTCAAAGCCCAGGAGGAGGACGAGAACCACACGATCTACATCACGGGGTTCCCCTGGCTCTACACTTCCGTGCTCCAGTACGCGGGCGATCTGCCCTGGATCTTCGGTGCCACGACCGCCGCACTCGCCTTTCTGCTGTACGCGTACTTTCGCACGTGGACGGGGATCTGGGTGCCGATCTTTTCCGGCATTCTCTCGAGCATCTGGGGACTTTCGATCGCCGCCATTCTGGGCTTCAACCTGGACCCGCTCGTGCTCGTGATTCCCATCTTTCTCACGGCACGAGCGTTGAGCCACTCGGTCCAGTCCATGGACCGTTACCACGAGGAGTACTACCGCACGGGGGACAAGCACCAGGCCATCGTGCTTTCGTACTCGCATCTCTTCCCGCCCGCCATCGCCTCGATCGTCACGGACGGGATCGGCCTTCTCATCGTGGCCGTGGCGCCCATCCCGCTCATCCAGAAGGTGGCCATTTTCGCGAGCTTCTGGGTGGTTTCCATCTTCATCAGCGTCGTCACGCTCCACCCCATCATTCTCACCTACATCAACCCGCCACCACCCCACCACACGCTGCAGCGCGAACCCACGATGGCCATCCGGCCCGCCACTTTCGTTCTGCTCGCCTCGCTCGTGGCGGCGATCCTCGCGAACCAGTTCGAACTCCTGCCGGGCCGCTGGAACCTGATCGGTCCCGTCGCCTTTTTCTGCGTCGTCTTCGCCTGGTACTGGCTCGACCATTCGGAGACCCTCTATCCTGCTTTCACGGGCCTCGTGATTCGGGCGAGCGAAGGCTACCGACGGTGGGTGGTCATCGGGGTGACGGTCCTCCTGTACTTGGGCCTCCCGATGTGGGGGTGGAAGCTCAAGGTCGGGGACATGACGCCGGGCGCCGCCCTGCTCTTCCCGGACCATCCCTACAACATCGCCTACGACCGGCTCAACGAGAAGTTCCTCGGCGCGAGCCAGCTCATCGTCGTGGCCGACACGCGGCGTCCGGACGGCATCAAGCGGAGCGGCCCGCTCAACGCCATGGAGGAGTTCGCCTACCACATGGAGGGTGCCCGGGGTGCCGGAGGTACGGTGACGATCGTCGAGATCGTCAAGCAGCTCGCCCGGCTCTACCACGACGGCGACCCGAAGTGGGGGATCGTGCCGACGAACCCGAAGCACGTGGGCGAGCTGTTCTACGTCTTCACGAGCGCTGCCGCGGCGGGCGATCTCGACCGCTTCATGGATCCGAGCGGGCGTTACGGGTCGATCATCACGCTGTTCCACGAGCACTCGCACGACATCATCATGGACGCCATCGCCCACGCCAAAGAGTTCGGGGACCGGTACGAGCAGCAGGAGGACGCGGAAGTCCGGTTCCGGTACGCGGGGGGGCTTTTCGGGATCCTGGCCGCCGTGAACGAAGCGGTCGAGAACTCGTACTGGACCCAGCTCGTCATGATTTTCGCCGTCGTGTACTTCTGCCTCTATCTCACCTACGGCTCGCTCTACATCTCCGCCATCCTCCTGATCCCCGTGATCCTCTCGCAGCTCGCGGCCGAAGCGCTCATGGTCTGGATGAAGATCGACCTCAACGTGAACTCCCTGCCCATTGCCGCGGCCGGGGCGGGGGTCGGCGTGGACTACGGAATCTACCACTTCAGCCGGATGAACGACGCGTACAACGAGGTTTGGGATCTCGACCAGGCCGTCGATTACGCCACGGCGACGACGGGCAAGGCGATCATCTTCACGGCGAGCACGATGGTGGCGGGGACGGTGTTCTGGTGGTTCTCGGGACTCAAGTTCCAGGCCGAGATGGGGTTTCTCCTGGCCCTCCTGATGACGTTCAACACGTTCGGAGGGCTCGTCGTCGTGCCCGCTTTCGTGAAGGTGCTGCGGCCGGGCTATTTCACCAAACGGAGGCGGCGCCGTGTTCGGAAGAAGAAAAAAGCGGAGCCCGCAGGCTCGGCTCCGGTCTCCGGCGGCCCGGCCAGGGGCTGAATTGACAAGGGAACCAGAACGGGAAAAAGTGGGTTTCCGTTCGAGGAAGCAGGACTTCTTATAGGAGGGCGAACCGATGAATCGGGAATCGGTGAAAAGCTTCGCCGGACGCATGCTTCTCGCGTCCGTTCTCTGGGCTCTTTTCTCGTTGCCGGCAGGGGCGGAGGAAAAGCAGAAGTTGGAGCCCTGGATTCTGGACCAGAACAACTGGCAGCAGGCCGAGGGGCTCCTGCCGGACGTGGTGCTGAAACGGGTCAAAGACGGGGATTACTGGTTCAAGGTGAAGCCCGTCGACCCCGAGGAGTTCAAGAGCTACTACTCCAAGGCCTTCTGGGAAGCGAGCGAGGCCAACGACGGGAAGTACGACGTGGACCCGGAGACCTGCGGGCTCAAGGACGTGAAAACG
This sequence comes from Candidatus Binatia bacterium, assembly GCA_026004195.1. Taxonomy (NCBI): domain Bacteria; phylum Candidatus Binatota; class Binatia (SeqCode); species Binatia bacterium. The sequence continues at coordinate 38,614 of BPIQ01000004.1, read as the reverse complement.
GGCAAGATGCCCGACTTCTACTTCGGTTTCCCGTTCCCGAAGATCGACCCGAAAGACCCCATGGCCGCTTGCAAAATGGCCTGGAACTTCACGGCCGCGAACCAGATGGGCGAGGGCCAGGGAGCCACGTTCACGCTCAACGGCATCGACACGAGCGGCGAGTTCAAGCGGATCAAACTCTGGCTCCACATCCAGTCTTTCCTCGGCCGCCCGGGCGGGCCGATTCCCAACCCCGAGAACCTGCGTGACGTGAGCATGTCGAACGTCCTCGAGCCGCAGGACGTCGACGGTGTCGCGGGACTCACCAAGCGAATCAACGACTGGTACTCGCAGGACAAGGCCTGGTTCTACGTGCCTTCCACGCGGCGTGTCCGGCGCGTGAACGCCGCCACTCGCTCGGACCCCGTGGCCGGACTCGACATTTTCGCGGACGACCTCAACTGCTACGGGGGGAAGACGGAGTACTACACGTGGAAGCTCATCGGGGAAGGCCAGGTCCTGGCGCCCGTTCTCGACTCCGACGGGCCGCTTCCGCAGAAGTGGGTGACCGAGACCCGAGCGGAGGTGCCGATCCCGTACTTCAAGGGGGCCTACGAAACCCCGGGGGCGAAGGGGGTTCCCTGGCTCGTCGTCGAGAACCTCGCGCTGGTTCCGCGCCCCGTGTGGATCCTCGAGGGGCAGTCTCAGGATCCCTACTACAACTTCGGAAAGGTCATCATGTACATGGACAAGGTCATGTACCGGATCTGGTGGAAGCTCGTCCACAACCGCGCCGGCGAGTACTTCTACAACGCGGCCTGCGCTTACCACTGGTCGACGAACAAGGACGGAACCTTCAAGGTGGTGACGCCGAACATGGTCGTCGGCGTGAACGACAAGACGAACCGTGCCTGCCTCGCCGGGAGGTATTCCTTCCAGTTCATCGAGCGTAAGTTCCCCGAGGATTACTTCAGCCTCCGGACGCTCACGACGATGTCCGACTGAGGCTCGGCCAGGGGGAGAAGGGGAAGGCAGCGAACGGGGCGCACACCGGTGGGGGGATCGAGGCAGGCCTCGCGACGAGATGGCCGGTCCGGTCTCCTTCCGGTGTCGCCCTCGAGGTTCGGCGCACCGAAGGCCGCGGGCGCAGCGGCGTTCGGTGCGTTGTTTTTTGCGCTCGTCGCGGGGAGCGCCCGGTCCTATCCTCTCGACAAGGAGGGCACGATCCGGCTCGGCGTCCGTTCCTACGTGAATGCGCGGATAGGGACGGAAGACACGGACGAGACGGTCTTCGTCGAGGACCCGGACCCCGCACGGGTGGGCGACGAGATCAAGGTCCTCGAGTCGAGAACGTTTCCGCGCTCGCCTGCCGGGCATCTCCGCCAGAACCGGTTTTTCGTCGAGGCGGAGCTGGCCCACGACCTGCGGCCGCTTCTCCAGAAAGGGTTCGGCCCTCTGGCCCTTCTGCACCACTTCCCGCTCCGAATTCGGAAGCTCGAGTACCGCCTGGTCTATCGCGGCGAGGCGGATGGTATCTACGACTGGGGCCCCAGGGAGTTCCGGAAGCCGGACCGCTTCGTGGACCTCTTGCGGGATACGGCAGGGCGGCTCAACCCGCCTTTTACCTGCGGGCTGGGCATCTGTCCCGATATCTTCAACGCGCGGCGGGAGTTGCGCGAGAGTGCCGTGCAGCGCCACAGGCTGCACCAGGCGCACCTCGACGTCACGATCGGGCGGCTTTTTCTCCGGATCGGCCGGCAGAATCTGGCCTGGGGGGAAACCGACGCTTTTCGACTGCTGGATCAGATCAACCCGATCGACTCGAGCTTCGGGGGGTTTCTCGTCTCGCTCGACGAGAGGCGCGTGCCGCTCGACATGATCCTCGCGCGTTACTACCTGGGGAACCTGGGGCCTCGCGTCTTCAACGTGACGCTGGAAGGGTTCGCCTCGATCGACGACGCCGTGTCCTACGCACCGGGAACACCCCAGGGATCGCCGTGGACGCTCCCCAATCTGGGGGCGCCGAGTGGGCTCGTGAAAAATTTCACGATCACTCCTTCGCGGACCTTCGACGACATCCGCGGTGGTTTCCGGGTGCTCTTCGACGCGTTCGGCGCTCTCTGGAGCGTCGCTCACTACTACACCTTCTCGGATATCCCCGCCGTGCAGGCCTGCGTGCACCCGGGGACGAATTTCGACGGGTTTCCCATCAGGAGACTCACGACCCGGGACGACGTTCTCCGGGAGAAGTTCGGCAACCGGATCCCCGGCTGTCCGGTCCCCCCGACCGACCTTCCCATCGCGCAGGAACGGCCCGTTTGCACCGAGCCCGGCCTCGACGGTGTTCTCGGCACGGCCGACGACTTGCCGCCCGGCTGCCGGCGGCCCGGAGAGTTCGACATCGTGGCCCCGATTGCCTTCTCCGTTCTCCACCCGGCCAAGATCCAGGTCACGGGGGCGACGACGACGTTCACCGTACCCGCGCACATCGCGAGGCACGTCGGTCTGAGTGGCGAACCCGTCATCCGAAGCGAGTTCGCGTACATCAAGGACGAGCCCTACCACCGCCAGAGCCAGCTCGACCCCTTCATCTTCCACAACATCACGCGGCCTCCCGAAGAGCAGCTTCCCACCGGCGGGATTCTCAAGCGCGACTCGATCAACTTCGTTCTCGGGATCGACCACAACCAGTACTTTCGCTTCCTGAACCCGGCCAGCAGTTTTTTCCTGAGCACGCAGTTTTTCTACAAACACATCAAGGGGCACGACGACGACGCCATTCTTCCGGTTCCCGCGAAAACCGTCGTGGTGACCGAAGAGGCCGACCCGACCGGGGGATTTCGCGGCTTCGGTGCCATCGAGCCGATATTCGTCACGACCGACGCGGACCAGTTCCTGCAGACCTTTCTCGTTTCGACGTCGTATCGGAGCGGCACGATCGTCCCGAGCTTCGCGTTTTTCTACGAGTGGAGCGGTGCTCGGGTCTACCTGCCGTCCGTCACCTTCATCCACGATCCGTTCCGTTTCACGGTGCAGCTCAACGTGCTCGACGCGGGCCGGCTCAAGGGGAACAGCGGCACCAGTCTTTTGCGAGACCGGGACAACGTGCTGTTCCAGTTGGAGTACGTGATTTGAGGTTCGAAGGGAGAGGTCGCAACCGGCGGGAAGGCGGAATCGCCGTCACGAAAGGAAAAAACGGAGGAAAGCGAAAACCATGGAACGTACGAGCACTCCTCTCCGGTGGGTCACGATCGCCGTCGTAGTCTGGGGCCTCGGGGCGGGAGCGGCGGTGCAGGGGGAAGAAAAACTCGAGCCCTGGATTCTGGATCAGAACAACTGGCAACAGGCCGAGGGTCTCCTGCCCGACGTCGTGCTCAAACGGGTCCGGGACGGAGATTACTGGTTCCGCGTGCAGCCCGTCGACCCGGAAAAGTTCAAGCAGAACTACTCGCAGAGGTTCTGGGAAGCCACCGAAGCGAACGAGGGCAAGTACGACGTGGATCCCGAGACCTGCGGGCTCAAGGACGTGAAGACCGGGAAGATGCCGGACTTCTACTTCGGGTTCCCGTTCCCGAAGATCGACCCCGACGATCCCATGGCAGGCTGCAAGGCGGCCTGGAATTTCACGGCGGCCAACGGGATGAACGAGGGCGCAGGAGCGACGATCACGCTCAACGGAATCGACACGGGGGGTGAATTCAAGCGACTCAAACTCTCCCTCCACGGCGTGTCGTACTTCGGGCGACACAGCGGCCCGCTCCCGAACCCCGAGAACCTCCGGTCGGCGGGCATCAGCCACCTGATCGAGCCGCAGGACGTGGACGGCGTCGCCGGGCTTTCGAAGCGCTTCAACGACTGGTACTCGCAGGACCAGGCGTGGTTCTACGTGCCCGCCACCCGGCGGATCCGAAAGGTGAACGCCGCGACGCGCTCCGATCCCGTCGCGGGCCTCGACATTTTCGCCGACGACCTCAACTGCTACGGGGGAAAGACGGAGTACTACAAGTGGAAGCTCGTCGGCGAAGGCCGCATCCTGGCTCCCGTTCTCTCTCCGGAGCCCCTGAAGCAGCGGTGGATCTCACCCACCCGCGCCGAGGTGGACATTCCGTACTTCCGAGCCGTCTACGAAACGCCCGGGGCGAAGGGAATTCCGTGGCTCGTCGTCGAGAACCTCGTCCTGGTTCCCCGTCCCGTGTGGATTCTCGAGGGACAGTCCGAAGACCCCTACTACAACTTCGGCAAGGTGACGATGTACATGGACAAAGACATGTACCGGATCTGGTGGAAGCTCGTCCACAACCGGGCGGGGGAGTACTTCTACAACGCCGCCTGCGCCTACCACTTCTCGACGAACGACGACGGCTCGTTCAAGACGGTGACGCAGAACATGGTCGTCGGCGTCAACGACAAGACGAACCGCGCTTGCCTCGCGGGCCGCTACAGCTCGCAGTACATCGAGCGCAAGTTCCCCGACGATTTCTTCACGCTGCACAACCTGATGCAGTTCGGGGACTGAGTGGACCGCGTCCCGGCGTGCGGGGGGCGGAGGTGCGCTCCCCGCTCGTCCGGGCTGGCTTCGCACCGTGGGGAAGGCACCGCGTACGGGAGCCCGGTACGCTTCAGGAGTCCCGCTCGCCTCCGAGCCAGCGCCGGAGCCACTCGCCGAAGTATCCTAGGCTTTCCTTGCTGCGCTCGAGGATGTGCTCGAGCTCCCCGTGGTCGAGCCAGAGCCCCTGGCACGAGGGGCACTCTTCCACGGTGACCTGGTGGAGGGTGCGTTCCAGGAGCCTTTCGCCGCACTTGGGACAGCGGCGCTTGGCAAGCTCCTTGAGAGTCTCTTCCTGTTCCTTTTCCTTGGCCTGACGGAGCTTGGCGATGAGCTCCCGGTCGCGCTCGGCGAAGTAGAGATCTTCGCGAGCCCGCTCGACGTCTCGTAGCTTGTCGCCCAGTCGGTCCTTTTCGTCGTCGGCCATGGGTCGGCGTGCCCTCCTCCACTCCGGGCGCCCATCCTTTAGGCACGGGGCAGGGGGCCTGTCAACGACGGCCCCCCGACGTGCCGTTCGCCCCGGGGAGGGAAGAGGCGTGCGCCGGCAACCCGACGTCCTTCCCCCGGCCAGCGGGGCTCGGCCCTCGGTCCGCAGCGCGTGAAGGGGGAAATGCCCGGTCGGTCCTTCGGGTTGAAGCGCGCCCGATCGTGGTTAAATCTGCGAACGAGTTTTTCGCCATAAGGAGACGAAGCATGGATCTCGCCCGCTTCACGGAAAAGTCCCAGGAGGCGTTGCGCGCGGCGCAGGGTATCGCGACGCGCCGCAACCACCAGGGGATCGACGTCGAGCATCTTTTGCTCGCGCTCCTCGACCAGCCCGACGGCCTCGCGACGCCCATCCTTCAGGCCGCGGGCGTGAACGTCCCGCTCCTGCGGGAGGGGCTCGAACGGGAGCTCGAGCGGATTCCCCAGGTGACGGGACCCGCCGCCGGTCCCGATCGGGTCTACGTCACGCACCGGCTCAACCGGGTTCTCACCAAGGCGGAAGACGAGGCCAAGGCCCTCAAGGACGAGTACGTGAGCGTGGAGCACATCCTGCTCGCCATCGCCGACGACAAGGAAAAGGCCGGTGCGCTGCTGCGACAGCAGGGTCTCACGCGCGAAGCGCTCATGCAGGCGCTCCGCAAGGTGCGGGGCCACCAGAGGGTGACGAGCCCCAATCCGGAAGTGACCTACCAGGCGCTCGAACGGTACGGGCGCGACCTCACGAAGCTCGCCGCCCAGGGGAAGCTCGACCCCGTGATCGGCCGCGACGAGGAGATCCGTCGCGTGATCCAGGTCCTTTCCCGCCGGACCAAGAACAATCCCGTGCTCATCGGGGAGCCCGGCGTCGGGAAGACGGCCATCGTGGAGGGGTTGGCCCAGCGCATCGTCCGGAACGACGTCCCCGAGGGGCTCAAGAACAAGCGCGTGGTGGCCCTCGACATGGGAGCGCTCATCGCGGGTGCCAAGTTCCGGGGAGAGTTCGAGGAGCGGCTGAAGGCGGTGCTGAAGGAAATCCAGGAGTCGCAAGGCGAGGTCATCCTCTTCATCGACGAGCTCCACACGGTCGTGGGGGCGGGGGCGGCAGAAGGTGCCATGGACGCGAGCAACCTGCTCAAGCCCATGCTCGCGCGGGGAGAGCTCCACTGCATCGGAGCCACGACTCTCGACGAGTACCGGAAATACATCGAGAAAGACGCCGCACTCGAGCGGCGTTTCCAGCCCATCTACGTGAAGGAGCCGACCGTGGAGGACACGATCTCCATCCTCCGGGGGCTCCGCGAGCGGTACGAGGTGCACCACGGCGTGAGGATCCGCGATGCCGCTCTCGTGACGGCCGCGGTTCTCTCGAATCGCTACATCAGCGACCGCTACCTCCCGGACAAGGCCATCGACCTGGTCGACGAGGCCTGCGCCAAGCTCCGGGCCGAGATCGACTCCATGCCCGTCGAGCTCGACGAGGTGTCGCGTCGCGTGATGCAGCTCGAGATCGAGCGAGAGGCGCTTCGCAAGGAAACGGACGCGGCCTCGCGGCAGCGGCTCGAGAAGCTCGAGAAGGAGCTCGCCGCTCTCAAGGAGCAGGCCGAGCAGCTCCGGGCCCGCTGGGAGGCCGAAAAAGCGGCGATCGGAAAGCTCCGGGAGCTTCGGCGGCGCATCGAGGAGACCAAGGTCGCCATCGAACAGGCCGAGCGTCAGTACGACCTCAACCGTGTGGCCGAGCTGAAATACGGGACGCTCGTCCAGCTCGAGAAGGAGCTCGCCGAGGCCGAGAAGGCGCTCTCGGCGGAAGGGCAGAGGCTCGTCAAAGAGGAGGTGGACGAGGAGGACATCGCCGAGGTCGTGGCGCGCTGGACCGGCATTCCCGTCTCCAAGCTCATGGAAGGCGAGGTGCAGAAGCTCTTGCACCTCGAGGAGCACCTCCACCGGCGGGTCGTGGGACAGGACGAGGCGGTCCGCGCGGTCGCGGACGCCATCATCCGGGCTCGGTCCGGGCTCAAGGACCCGAACCGCCCCATCGGCTCGTTCCTCTTCCTCGGGCCGACCGGAGTCGGAAAGACGGAGCTCGCTCGCGCGCTCGCCGAGTTTCTCTTCGACGACGAGCGGGCCATGGTCCGGATCGACATGTCGGAGTACATGGAAAAGCACACGGTGGCCCGCCTGATCGGGGCTCCGCCGGGCTACGTCGGCTACGAGGAGGGCGGGCAGCTCACCGAAGCCATCCGGCGTCGCCCGTACTCGGTGATCCTCTTCGACGAGGTGGAAAAGGCCCACCACGACGTCTTCAACATCCTGCTGCAGATCCTCGACGACGGTCGGCTCACGGACGGGCACGGGCGTACCGTGGACTTCAAGAACACGGTGGTCATCATGACGTCGAACATCGGAAGCCACCTCATCCTGAACTACCGCGGCGGCACGGATCCCGAAGCCTACGAGAGGATGAAGCAAGAGGTCCTCGAAGCCGTCCGCCAGTTCTTCCGGCCCGAGTTCCTGAACCGACTCGACGAAATCCTGGTCTTCCATGCCCTGGGCCGGGAGGAGCTCCGCAAGATCGTGGACATCCAGCTCGAGCGAATCCGCGCGCGACTCGCCGACCGGCACATCGAGCTCGAGCTCACGGATGCGGCACGCGATCATGTGGCGGAGATCGGGTACGACCCCGTCTACGGTGCCCGCCCGCTCAAGCGGGTGCTGCAGAAGGAGCTCGAGACGGTCCTCGGACGAAAGCTCCTCGCGGGCGAGATTCGGGAGAACAGCCGCGTGGTCGTCGACTACCGCGGAGGGCAGCTCGTCTTCGAGTCCTACCCGCTGGCCGAGGCCGCCTGATCGTCGTGGGCCGGCAGGTCGGTGCGATCCCGGTAGTAGTCGTACCGGTCGAGAATGCGGGACACGTAACGCACCGTGAGCCGGCCTTTCGCGTATCCGTGGGGTAGCCGGGAGTAAAAACGCGGCTCTTCCAGGAGGGGAAGAACCAGCTCGAGCGAATGGTCCCACCGCCAGGGGTCGAACCCCAGCCGCTCGGCGAGCTTCTGCGCGTCTTCGAGATGCGCGGGACCCATGTGGTACGCGGCCAGCACGAGAGCGAGGCGCTGCCGTCCGCGAGCCCGCCGGAAGCGTTCGGAAAGCCGTTTCAGGTACTGCGTCCCGGCTTCGATGTTGCCGGCCGGACTGCGGAAGTCTTCCACTCCCACTTCCTCGGCAGCCACGGACCTCACCTGCATGAGCCCGTAGGCGCCCTTGTCACTTTCGGCTTCGGGGTCGAAGCGCGATTCCTCGAAGACCAGCGCGGCGAGAAGCCTCCAGTCGAAGCCCGAACGCCGGGCGTGGTAGCGGAGAAGGGGGTCGAAAGGGGACAGAGCCTCCGCGTGTCCCCGGGGGGCCGGCGATCGGAAAAGGCCTTCCACGGCACGCCCGAAACGCACGACCCACCCGTCGACCCGGATGGTCCAGCTCTCGGGGTCCGGGGCGAGCGAGACCTCGCGTCCGGGCGGGTTTCCGGTAGGCTGCGGAAGCTCGCGCAACGAAGCCGGGAGGATCACAAGGGCGAAGAGACCCGTCGCGACGCCCGCCACGGCGGCGAACAGATCTCGAAGCTCTTCGGACCCGCGCCTCGGAGCTCGGAACATGCGTAGCCGATCCTGCACCGAAGTCGGAAAACCCGCAACCTCCGGCGATTCGGAGCGTCTCGGGTCCCCTGCGAGCTTTCTCGGGGGCTAGCTTTTTCCCCCGCGCAAGACCTTCCCGGGGCGCGCTCCGGTTTCTCTGCCGGCGCGGACGACGAGCTCTCCGGCGACCCAGACGAACTCGATTCCCCTCGCGCGCTGCAAGAGCCGCGACGCTCCTCCGGGCAAGTCCGAGACGAGTTCGGTACGCTCGAGGCCCACCTTCGCGGGGTCGAAAGCGACGAGATCCGCGGCGTAACCCTCGGCGATCCTGCCCCGCCGCTCGAGGCCGTATCGCTCCGCAGGAACGGACGTGAGGAGCCGGACCGCTTCTTCGAGCTCGAGTGCCCCGAGCTCGCGGACCCAGTGCGAGAGGAGATACGTCGTGAAGCCCTGGTCGGAAAGCGTGTCCACGTGAGCTCCGGCATCCGAAAGCGCCAGAACCCCGGCCGGATGGCGCAGCAGTCGCGCCACGATCCTTTCGTCCGTGTTCATGATCGGAATGCCGAACTGGCACCGGAAGTCGGCCTCGAGGGCGAGGTCGAGCAGTGCGTCCACGGGGTCGCCCCCGCGTTTCTCGGCTACGAGGGAAAGCGGTGCGTCGAGCCAGCGGTCGTGGGCTTCGAGGGGACTCCAGCGAAGGTAGATCGCGTCCCACGAAGGCCCGAGCGCCGCTACCCAGCCACCCCCTCGGGACATCGCGCGGAGCTCCTCGCGAAAGTTCGGGCTCCGGAAGAGCTCGCGTTTTTCCTCGTCCGTTTTGGCGACGATCTTCTTCCAGTAGGGGTTGTTCTCGGTGGCGATGCTGCTCGCACCGAACGAGACCCGGACCTCGAGGGGGCGGCAGCCCACCTGGGGTACCACGGGGATGCCGCGGCGCTGGAGGTTCCAGGACTCTTCGATGACACGCAAGCAGCCCTCGGGCTCGAACGGATTGTGGAGCAGCGGCGCCCAGCTCACGGGGCGGCCGCTCGCTTCGGCGACGGTGGCGTAGAAGGCCTGGTCTTCGAGCTTTCCCTCGGCCACCCCCAGGAGGTTTTTCGGCGCCACTTCGACCACGCCCCGGCCGGATTCGCGCAGCACGGACGCGAGCCGGCGAAACTCTTCCCGGGGGGCGACCCGGCTCGGCACCGGAGTGCCGTCTCCGAAAAAGTGGGTCGGGGATTCCGAGGTGGAAAAGCCGATGGCGCCGGCTTCCATGGCTTCGCGGACGACGTTCTCCATGGCGAGGAGTTCGTCCTCGGTGGCCGGCCGTTCGGTGGCCGCTTCTCCCATCACGTAGGAGCGAACGGCGCTGTGGCCGACGAACGCCGCGACGTTCAAGGCCGGACGCCATCGTTCGAGGGCCTCGAGGTATTGTGGAAACGTCTCCCACTCCCAGCGAATTCCCGCCCGCAAGGCTTCCGTCGGCATCCCTTCCACGTAGAGCAGCATCCGGATCACGGACTCGCGGTCCCGGGGCTTGCAGGGCGCGATCGTGAACCCGCAGTTCCCCATGACGACCGTCGTGACCCCGTGCCAACAGGAGGGCGTCAGCGCGGGGTCCCAGGAGACCTGGCAGTCGTAGTGCGTGTGGAGATCGACGAAGCCCGGCGCGAGGACGAGACCGTCCAGGTCGACCGCGCTCCGTTTTCCGTCCGTGATTTTACCGACCTCGACGATGCGGCCTTCGCGCACTCTCACGTCGGCACGGCGGCGTGGCGCGCCCGTTCCGTCGACGATTTCCGCCCCTCGGATCACGAACTCGCTCATCGTGTGCTCGCCCCCTCTCGATTCGGCACGGCGGCGTCGGGGAGTTTCTGTCGCCGGAAAAATTCCCAGATCCGGCGGGTCGCCGGCAGCGGCCAGTGGTGGCCGAACTCCCCTTCGCAGTAACCCACTTCCGCGCCATTACGACAGCCGGCGTAGAATTCGCAACCGTTTTTCGCCTCGGGCCGACCGCAGCCGTTGTGCCGGACCCAGTGGTCCCGCGCTTTGCGTGCGAGCGCGACGGGCACGACTTCGTCGTCCCACCCGTGGTGGAAAAGGACCGGGACGGCGCGTGCGGGCCGGCAGGCCACGGGCGGAAGAGCGGCCCCCACGGGCGCGACGGCCGCGATACGGTCCGCCATCGTGCAGGCCAGCAGAAGGGAGAAAAAACCCCCGTTGGAAAAGCCCGTCGCGTACATCCGCCGGCGGTCGATACAGTACTCTCGCTCGAGAAATTCCGCCATTCGCGCGACGAACTCGAGGTCCCGGTTTCCTTCCGCGGAAAAGATCTCCCAACCCCGGCCCGTTCGTCCCCGCAGGGTCACGGTTTCGCCCTCGGGGTAGACGGTGAGGAAAGCTTCGCGTCCTGCGATTTCCCTGAAAGCGGAAACCCTCCAGACCCCCCGGGCACTGTGGCCGAAGCCGTGGAAGTCGAAAAGCAGGGGAACCGGCTTGCCAGGGGTGAGCGTGTCCGGGGCATCGAGAAGAAAGACCCGCTCCCCTCCCGAGGAAAGGAGCCTCCGCTCCAGCGGGCGCCCGGTCTCGAGGGCGGGCTTTCCGCACCCGGGACTCGTCCAGTCCGCGGCTCCGAAAGCTCGGGACACGAGAAGCCCGCAACAGAGGAGGATCGCAACCGGCGGTACGCCGACGCCCCTCTTTCCGCCGGGTTGCCGAAGTCGCGGGTTTTCCCTATAAGCGCGCCGCTGTGAAAGCGCGCGGCCTGAGCGTTCTCGACCTCCTCGTCGTTCTCGCGATCGTTTTTCTTCTGGGTCTCGTAGCAAGACACGAGTTTCGTCGGCTCGAGAAAGAGGCGAGCCTTCCCCCTGCGGAGCCACGGGTCGAAAGAACCCGCGGGAGCGACTAGCGGGCTCCCGCGGCGGTTCCGAGAACCTCGGGACGCACGCGGATTTCCGCCTTTCGCTTGAGCAGGTCGAAGAACTCCTGGAGGACGAGGTTCTTCCTCTGGGTCTCGAGCCTGCTGCGCAGCTCTTCTTTCGCGCTCTCGAACTCTTCTTCGCCGGGAACCTTTTTCTCCTTCCAGGCCACGACGACCGCATCGCCCTCCACCTCGTAGACGGCCGGCGCCACCGGGCGGTTCGCGTCGAGCCGGAACGCGACGGCTCGGACTTCGGGCGCGAGGCCGAGCCCGGGCACGAGCGCGTCCTCCCGGCGGAAAAAGCCCGTTTCCGCGACTTCCCGCCCCGCCTCCCGGGCGGCGGCTGCGAGGTCGCCGGTTTCGAGTGCCTTTTGCAGGATTTTCTCGGCTTCCTCGCGGGCAAGTTTCCTCGCTTTTTCCTCCCGCAGCAGCTTTTCCACCTCGCCGCGGACCTCCTCGAACGGAGGGATCTCGGAGGGGCGTTTTTCGAGTACGCGATAGACGTAGCTCGCTTTCTCGCCGTGGAGGACTTCCCCGACTCCACCCTCCGGCGTGGCGAAGGCCCGGTCGACGAAACCGTCGACGGCGACTTCGGAAGGCCGGTCGATTCTCGAGAAGGGGCCCAGGACGAGGAATTCTCCCCCGGCTTCCCGGGCCAGCTCTTCGAGCGGCTTTCCGGCTGCCGCGCGCCCCCGGATGTCGGTGGCGAGACGCCGCCGGTACTCGGGTGCCCTCTGCTCGCGGATCTTCCGGAGGAGCTCCTCCCGCACCTCCTCGAAAGGAGGGTTACCGTCGGGGTATTCCCGGGTGTAAGCCTCGCGAGCTTCGGCTTCGTTCACGCTCACGCTCTCGGCGAGGCGTCGGTCGGCGAAAACGGCGAGCTCCACCCGTACCTTTTCCGGTTCGCGAAACCGCTCTTTTTCGCGTTCGTAGAACTCGGCGAGCTCCTCTTCGTCCCACGAGACCCGGTCGAGCATTTCGCGGGCCGGGACGCGGACGAACCGAAGCGCGACTTTTTCGTTCTCGAACCGGAAGCGCTCCCGCAACTCGGCTTCGCTCACGTACACTCCGGTCGTGACGAGGCTGCGGACCTTTTGCGCCAGGAGTTCTTCGCGGTAGGACTCCTCGAAATCGGCCGGCGGGAGATTCCGCCCGCGAAGGAGGACGCGGTACCGCCTCGGGTCGAACCGTCCGGCTTCGTTCTGGAAGGCGGGCAGGGTGGCAATGGCCTCGCGCAGCTCCTGGTCCCCTACCACGAACCCGATCCGCTCGGCTTCCTGTCGAAGAAGCGAGAGCTGGATCAACTGTTCGAGGGCCTGGCTCCGGAGGTCCAGTGCTTCCAGGAACTCCGGGGTGAGGCCCTCCTTGTAGAGTTCGCGGTAGGCGTCCTTCAGGTTGGATTCCGCGCGCTGGAGGGAAAGCGTCGTGATGGGGCGGTCGTTCACCCAAGCCGCGGCGTCGATCTTCCGGCCGGAAACTCCGACGCCCACGCCCCAGAACACGAAAACGAGAACGATCACCCCGAAGACGAGCTTGATCCAGAGGGACGCGGCGTTTTTCCGCATGGCTCGGAGCATCGGCCCGGACGATAGAGAACGGAACCGGCGAAATCAACTCGGTTGCGCGACCGTTTTCTTGCCGAGGTTTCGGAATTCTGGTAGCAAAGCTCGAGCCGTCCTCCGGTTGTGTACGTATGGTGTTGAACTTTCTGTTCGGGCTGTTTTCCAACGACCTCGCGATCGATCTCGGGACGGCCAACACGTTGATTTACGTGAAGGGCGAGGGGATCGTCTGCAACGAGCCCTCCGTGGTCGCCGTCCAGAAGGACACCAGAGGCGGTCGTCGCGTACTCGCGGTGGGAGCGGAGGCGAAGCAGATGCTCGGTCGCACTCCCGGCTCCATCGTGGCGATACGGCCGCTCAAGGACGGCGTGATCGCCGACTTCGAAATCACGGAGGCGATGCTCCGCTACTTCATCCAGAAGATCCACAACCGTCGGACGCTCGTTCGACCCAGGATCATCATCTGCGTCCCCTTCGGGATCACGGAAGTGGAGAAGAGGGCGGTCCGCGAGTCGGCGGAATCGGCGGGAGCCCGGGAGGTCTACCTGATCGAGGAGCCGATGGCGGCGGCCATCGGGGCGGGGCTCCCGATCACGGAGCCCACCGGGAACATGATCGTGGACATCGGAGGCGGCACGACGGAAGTCGCCGTCATTTCCCTCAAGGGCGTGGTGTTCTCCAAGTCCGTTCGGGTGGGCGGCGACAAGATGGACGAGGCCATCGTCCAGTACATCAAGAGGAAGTACAATCTTCTCATCGGCGAGCGGACGGCCGAGCTCATCAAGATCACGATCGGGTCGGCCTACCCGGGCAACGAGATCCAGACGATGGAAATCAAGGGCCGCGATCTCGTGCAGGGGGTCCCGAAGACGATCGAGGTTTCGGACGAGGAAATCCGCGATTCTCTGCTCGAGCCCATCAACACCATCGTCGATGCCGTCCGCGTGGCGCTCGAGAGGACACCTCCCGAGCTCGCGTCGGACATCGTGGACAAGGGGATCGTGCTGGCCGGGGGCGGAGCCCTGTTGCGCAACCTCGACGTTCTCCTGCGCGAGGAAACGGGACTTCCCGTCACGCTCGCGGACGATCCGCTGACCGCCGTGGTCGTGGGGGCCGGCAAGGTTCTCGACGAGCTTTCTCTCCTGAAGGACGTGACCATCCAGTGAGCTGGACCGCGGTCTACGGCTGATCGCGCATGCTCGAGTTCCTCCGGAGAAACCAGGTCGTACTGACCTCCGGATGTCTCCTGCTCCTTTCGTTGGTCCTCGTCTCCTCGAGCTCGCGGGGGCGGCTCGACCGCGAGCCCGTGAGCGCGTTCCTCCTCGAGGCGGCTCGGCCGGTCCAGGCGGTCGTGACGGGGACGGCGCACGCCGTGGAGAGGTTCTGGCGACGCTACCTGGCGCTCGTGGGGCTCGCGCGGGAGAACGAGGTCCTCCGGCAGCGGATCCTGGATCTCGAGAGGCAGGCCGTGCGGCTCGCGGAGGTGAGGGAGACGAACCGGCGGCTACGGGCGCTCCTCGAGTTCCGGGAAGCAGTCGAAGGAGAGAGCGTCGTCGCTCGGATCGTGGGGAAGGATCCGTCCCCGTGGTTTCGGACGTTCACGATCGACAAGGGGGAGCTCGACGGCGTTCGGCAGGGTATGGCGGTCCTTTCACCCTACGGTGCGGTGGGTCGGGTCATCCGCGCGACGGATCGTGCCGCCCGGGTCCTGCTTCTGACCGACCACGCCAGCGGTGTCGACGCCCTGGTGCAGCGGAGCCGCGCGCGGGGGATCGTGGAGGGGGAGCCGGGCGGGACGTGCGTGATGAAGTACGTCCGGTCGGGCGAAGACGTCCGTCCGGGGGACCGCGTCGTGACGTCGGGGTTCGACGGCATTTTTCCCAAGGGTATCGTGATCGGAGAGGTGAAGGCCGTGAGACCGGGTGCGAGAGGTCTCATGCTCGAGGCTGTCGTCGAGCCTTCGGCTCCGTTCGACCGTCTCGAGGAAGTTCTCGTGGTCGATCCCTCCGCTTACGTGGGGCCGAAGCCGTGAAGTTCGCCGCGCTGATGAGCTGTACCGCCGTGGCGGCGCTGCTCGCGCAGACGACGGTGCTGGCCTCGGCGCCCCTGCGAGGCTTCGCCCCGGACCTGAGCCTGCTGCTCTGCGTGTATCTCGGCCTGCGGGCTCCGTCCCCGGGAGGTGCCCTCGGGGCGTTCGCGGTCGGCTACCTCCAGGACGCGTTTTCCGGAAACGTGCTGGGGCTCCACGCCTTCGCTCTTTCGGCGGTTTTTCTCTCCGTGTACTTCGCCGCCCGGCAGCTCTGGGTGGAAAACCCGCTTTCCCAGGTCTTTCTCTTCTTCGTCGCTTCGGTCGAGAAAAGCCTGCTCGTGCTCCTGCTCACCGGACTCTTTCTTTCCGCCGTCGCGGGGGCGGCCTCGCTCCTGACTCTGGCTCTCTGGCAAGCGGTCCTGGCGGCTCTTTTCGGCCCGCCACTTCTCTTTCTCCTGGGCAGGCTTTTTCCCGACCTCCCGGAGGAGGAAGCGTGAGACCGGGGCTCGTCTCCACGAGGGAACCGCCTCCCGTTCTCTGGCGCAGGCTCGCCCTTTTCTCCAGGCTGCTCGCGGTTTCCTTCGTCCTCCTCCTGGCGCGCCTCTGGATGTTGCAGGTCGTGCAGGGGGACAGGATGAGGACCCTTTCGGACGAAAACCGAATCCGGCTCCTTCGCATCCCTGCCGTCCGCGGGGAGGTTCGCGACCGTCACGGACGCGTGGTGGCCGAGACGCGCCCGTCCTTCGACGTGGTCGTCGTCCCGGAAGACGCGGGCGATTTACCCACGGCGTTCGCGAAACTTTCCCGATTCGTCGATACCTCGGGGGTCGAGCTCCCCGCCCTCCTGGCCAGGGCGAACGGCCGGCCGAAATTCCAGGAAATCACGGTGCTCCGGGATCTCGCGTGGCATCAGGTCGTGGCGGTCGAAACGCGCCGCCTCGAGCTCCCCGGGGTGAGCCTCCACATCACGCCGCTGCGTTACTACCCCTACGGGCCGATCCTGGCCCACCTTCTCGGGTACGTCGGCGAGGTCGGTCGCGAGGAGCTCCTCCGGGACCGGCACTACCGAATGGGGGATCTCGTGGGAAAAACCGGCCTCGAACATGTCTGGGAAAAGGAGCTGCGGGGGCGTAACGGAGGGGAGCAGGTGGAGGTGGACGCCCTCGGGCGCAGGCTCCGCGTTCTCGACCGAGTCGATCCGACCGAGGGGAACCGGATCACGCTCACGATCGACCTCGATCTCCAGCGGAGCGCCGAGCGTGCCCTCGAGGGGCGGGAGGGCGCCGTGGTCGCCGTCGACCCGCGCACCGGAGAGATCCTGGCGATGGCGAGCCGTCCGGCTTTCGACCCGAATCTCTTCGCCCGCGGGATCTCGAGCCGGGAGTGGCAGCGCTTGGTCCGAGACCCCCTGCGCCCGCTGCAGAACCGAGCGCTCCAGGGGGTCTACCCGCCGGCGTCGGTGTTCAAGGTCGTGATGGCGATCGCAGCTCTCGAGGAGGGAGTGGTGACGCCTTCCTCGCGGGTGTTCTGCGGAGGGGGGTATCGGCTCGGCAATCGCTACTTTCGGTGCTGGAAAAAGGGCGGGCACGGGAGCGTGGATCTTCACGAAGCCCTCGTGCAGTCCTGCGACGTGTACTTCTATCAGGTGGGACAGCGCCTCGGGATCGAGGCCATCGCCAAGTGGGCGCGCCGTCTCGGGTTCGGCGAACCGACCGGAGTCGGGCTCGGCTCCGAGCGGGGTGGCCTCGTGCCCGACGCAGCATGGAAGAAGCGGCGGTTCGGCGAGCCCTGGTACCCCGGGGACACGGTCTCCGTCTCCATCGGTCAGGGCTTTCTCGGCGTGACGCCCGTGCAGATGGCGCTGGCGACCGCTGCCTTGGCCACCGGGACACTCTACCGGCCGTACTATGTCGCCGAGGTGCGTGCGCCCGACGGCCGGCTCCGGTACGAGGGAAGGCCGGAGCGAAAAGCGGAGCTCGGGGTCTCCCCCCGCACTCTGGAAGCCGTGCGCCGGGCCTTGGTCGACGTGGTGGAAAGCCCGAGGGGAACGGGAAAAAAGGCGCGGGTCCCGGGGGTGACGGTTGCCGGCAAAACGGGCACGGCACAAGTCGTGAGACTGCGCCGGCGGTCGAAGTCCGGAGAGGCAGTTCCCCGCTGGCAGCGCGACCACGCCTGGTTCGTCGCCTATGCCCCTGCCCAGGACCCGGAGATCGCGCTCGCGGTGCTCGTCGAACACGCCGGAGAGGGCGGCGGAGCAGCCGCCGCTCCGGTAGCCAGGGAGGTGCTCGAAACGTATTTCGGCGGGAAGTGGAAGCGGGAGGGATTCCGGTATGCTGCGTTTCGATCGGCGACTCCTTGACCACATCGACTGGGGGGTGGCGAGTCTCGTTCTCCTCCTCTGTGCTCTGGGCTGGGCGACGGTGTTGAGTGCGACGTACGAAGAAGCCCACCCGCTCAGCGTGTTCGCGAAAAGACAGGCCGTCTGGATGGCGCTGGGGGTCGCGGTTCTCGTCGCGGTGCAGCTCTTCGACTACCGATGGCTCGAGCGGTACGCTTACCTTTTCTACGCCCTCGGCACGGCGTCTCTCGAAGCCGTCCGCCACGTCGGCAGCACGGGCGGTGGATCCCAGAGGTGGCTTTCGCTCGGGGGGCTCAGCATACAGCCGTCGGAGTTCGCCAAGCTCTTCCTCGTCGTCGCACTCGCCCGGTACTTGCAGCTTCGGCTCGACGAGCGGGGACTTTCGTTCCGCACGGTTCTCGGTGCCGTGGCTCTCGTGGCGCCGCCGGCTTTGCTGACACTGGTGCAGCCCGACCTCGGAACCGCTCTCTTGCTCGTGCTCGTCGGGTCGAGCGTGCTGGTTTTCGCGGGCGTCCAGCTACGGTGGCTCTTCGCGACGGTGCTGCTCGCCGGACCGCTCCTCCCGATCGTCTGGAATTTTCTGAAACCCTACCAGAGGGCGAGGATCCTGGTTTTTCTCGATCCCCACAAGGACCCTCTGGGAACCGGTTACCACATGATCCAGTCGCAGATCGCCATCGGTTCCGGGCAGTGGTTCGGCCGCGGCTACCTCCACGGGCCGCAGAACCACCTGGACTTTCTGCCCGAACAGCACACGGACTTCGTTTTTTCGGTTTTCGCCGAGGAGTGGGGTTTCCTGGGCTCGGTGGTGCTGCTCGCCCTCTACGCCGCGCTGATCGGCCGCTGTCTCGTGGTGGCGTACCGGGCGAAGGACGTCTTCGGGATGCTTCTGGCGGCCGGGTTCGCTTCGCTTTTTTTCTGGCACGTCACGGTCAACGTGGCCATGGCGAGCGGACTCCTGCCGGTCGTGGGCATGACGCTACCCTTTTTCAGCTACGGGGGTTCCTCGCTCGTTACGATGATGGCGGCCGCAGGGCTCGTGATGAACGTGAGCATGCGCCGCTTCACGTTCTGAGTCTCAGCCCGAGAGCACCTGCTCGATGGCACGGGTGAGCTGCCTTTTCGGCACCGCACCCACGATTTGCTCCCGGACCTCGCCGCCTCGCACGAGGAGGAGCGTGGGAATTCCACGGACGCCGTACCGCGACGGCGTGTCGGGGTTGTCGTCCACGTTCATCTTGACGACCTTGAGCCGTCCTTCGTACTCGCCCGCCAGCTCTTCGACGATCGGCGCGATCGTCCGGCACGGGCCGCACCACGGGGCCCAGAAGTCCACGAGAACCGGAACGGGGGATTGCAGTACTTCCTCCTCGAACGTGGCGTCGGTGACTTCTTTCGCTTTGCCCACCCTTGCCTCCTCCGAGCGATGTTCCCGGTTCGACCCGTGCGGCGGCCGCCGGCCGCCCGGGACGCCCGGTGACCACGTTAGCCCCCGAACTCCGTCCGTGCAAGCCAGCCCGTTGACCCTCCTCCGCTCGCGTCGGTAGGATGCCGCGCGTGGGAGGTTCGCGCGGCAAAGCGCGCCCGGCCGACCTTCGCGGGCGAGTTCAGAGGATCCTGGAGCGACTCGAGAAGGCTTACCCGGACGCGAAGCTCGCACTTCGGTTTTCGACGCCGCTCGAGTTGCTCGTGGCCTTGATCCTCGCCGCCCAGTGTACGGACGAGAAAGTCAACGAAGTGACCCGGGAACTCTTCCGCAAGTACCGCACGCCGGAAGATTACCTCGCGGTACCCCGGGAACAGCTCGAGGCCGAGATCCGGCCCACCGGTTTCTATCGGAACAAGGCGAGGGCCATCCAGGAGTGTTGCCGCGAGCTCGTCGCACGGTTCGGGGGCGAGGTACCACGGCGGCTCGAGGACCTTCTCACCCTTCCGGGCGTCGGCAGGAAAACCGCCAACATCCTCCTCGGAAACGCGTTCGGGATTCCGGGGATCGGGGTGGACACCCACGTTCTGCGCCTCTCGCAACGGCTGGGCCTTTCGGAACATCGGGACCCGGACAAGGTCGAGGCGGATCTGGTTCCCGTCGTTCCCCGCGAAAAGCAGGTTCGTTTCTGCCACCTTCTCCAGGCACACGGCCGGCGCGTGTGCACGGCCCGGCGGCCCAGGTGCTTCGAGTGCTGCCTCGCCGACCTCTGCCCCTACCCGGAAAAGACGCCTTCCCCGACCGGTCCCCGCCCGGCGTTCGGCCGGCGAACGAGCCTCGTCCGAGCGCGCGGGGGGCACGCTTTTTCGACGCGAGGAAAAGCGGCGTTTTTCTTTT
Organism: Candidatus Binatia bacterium; assembly: GCA_026004195.1. Lineage (NCBI taxonomy): Bacteria > Candidatus Binatota > Binatia (SeqCode) > Binatia bacterium. The sequence goes on along the minus strand of BPIQ01000004.1, from coordinate 18,826 downwards.
GACGCGCATGTGCTTTTGCGGCATCCGCGGCATCCGCGGGACCTGCCGTGTCTCGGAGGCTTTCCCCCACGGACGGGCGTTCGTGCCGGAAACGGCACGCTGCGTGCTCCTTTCCGGGCTCGGCCGTGCGCGTGAAAAAGGCCGGGATGTCGGGCGCTCTGAGCAAAAAACAAGCTCTCCTCCTCCTGCGTTGGGTCCTCGTCCTCTCGACGTGCTACCTGGTCCTCTTCGGCCGCCCGGTCCGTGAAATCGACACCGTGCTCGCCCTCTTCGTGGCGTTCTACCTCTCGTCGAACGTCGCCCTCGCGTGGCTCCTCCCCCGGGTGAGATCGGAGAGGCTTTTGGAGGCGGGGATCGTCGTTTTCGATTCGGTGGCGGTGACCGTGGCCATCGCGCTCACGGGCTCTCGGTCGAGCGACTTTTTCCTCCTCTATTTCGTCGTGATGTTCCTGGGCGCCTTGACGGAGCGCCTGGGGCTCGTCGTCGGGGCTGCCGTCTTCATCGGTGCCACCCACCTCTACACCGTCTCCCGGTTCGTCGGCGTCGAGCATCTCCTGCAGGACGGGTACGTCTTGCGGGCTCCGTTCCTGCTCGTCGTGGCGCTCTTCTTCGGTCACCTGGTCGAGAACGCGCGCGAGCGGGAACGGGCCGCGGAACTCGCTCGTGCGCGCGAGCGGATGCGGCGGGATTTCCTTTCCGAGGTGAGTCACGACCTCAAAAATCCGCTCGGCGTCGTCCAGCTCCTCGCCAACCATCTCCTCGCCGGCCGAGCCGGCGAACTCACCGAACAGCAGAGAGACCTCGTCCGCAGGCTCCACGCCAACACGCGACAGGTCGTGAATCTCGCGTCGAACCTTCTGGACGCGGCGACCATCGAAGCCGGCAAGCTCACGTTGCGCAAAACCCCCGCGCGTCTCGAAGAGGTGATCGACGACGCGGTCGAGCTCGCGCGCAGCGCGGCGGAGCTCCGCGGCGTCCGCATCGCCGTGCGTCGGCCGGTCGGACTCCCCGGAGTGGCCGTCGACGTCCTGCAGATGGAACGAGTCTTTTCGAACCTTCTCGACAACGCCGTCAAGTACGCTCGGCCGGGTACGGACGTGGACGTTCGTCTGGAAACGCACGACGGCCGGGTCGAGGTCACGATCTCGAACCAGGGCGAAAGCATCCCCGAGGAGGAACTGGGGGCCGTTTTCGAACGGTATGCGACGCGGGGTACCGCCGGGCGCGTACGGGGCTCGGGGCTGGGTCTTTTCATCGTGAAGCACATCGTGGAAGCCCACGGTGGCACGGTCGGGATCGAGTCGAGTTCCGGCCGGACCACCGCGACCGTCTCGCTCCCCGCGGAGAAACCGGAGGGGACGTCGTTCCCGGTCGCGGTTCTTCCCGCCGTGGCTTCGGGTGGCTCGAGGGGCTAGCCCCGGTCGGGCCAACGATAGTCGCGAAAACGCTCCCGGAGTTCCCTCTTCGCGAACTTTCCCACGCTCGTTTTCGGAATCGACTCGAGGAAGACCACGTCTTCGGGAAGCCACCATTTGGCGACCCGGGGGCGGAGGTGCTCGAGGATGCTCTCCTTGGTGAGGGTCTTTCCGGGTTTCGGGACCACGCAAGCCAGAGGTCTCTCCTGCCAGCGAGGGTGCGGTAGGCCGATGACCGCGGCTTCGAGCACGTCGGGGTGCGACATGATGGCGTTTTCGAGCTCCACGCTCGAAATCCACTCGCCGCCGCTCTTGATCACGTCCTTCGCTCGATCCGTGATCTGGACGTAGCCGTACCTGTCGATGTGGGCGACGTCCCCGGTCTTGAACCAGCCGTCCTGGAAGGCTTCCTGCGACCTGGGATCCTCGTAGTATTCGCCTACGACCCAAGGGCCGCGGACTTGCAGCTCTCCCACGCTTTTTCCGTCCCAGGGAAGTTCGTTCCCGGCGTCGTCGACGACCCGCGTCTCGACCCAGGGAACGGGTACGCCTTGCTTGGCACGGACGGCGAGAAGCTTCTCTTTCGGCCACCCGCGCATGAAACTGCGGGGAACCGAAACGGTGGCGAGCGGCGAGGTCTCCGTCATCCCCCAGGCCTGCACCACCTCGACTCCGAGGCGGTCGAAACGTTCGATCAGGCTCGCGGGCACCGCGGAGCCGCCGCAGGGTACGCAGCGGAGGCTCGAAAGGTCGTAGCTCTTTTTCTCCAGCACCGAGAGGAGGCCGAGGAGGACGGTCGGGACAGCCGCCGTCACGGTGACGCGGTGTTCCTCGACGAGCGAGAGAATGTCTTCGGGGGTGGGATGGGGCCCGGGGTACACCTGCGTCGCCCCTACCATGGTGGCGGCGTAGGGCAGGCACCAGGCATTGGCGTGGAACATGGGCACGATGGGGAGCACCACGTCGGACTCCCGTATTCCGAAGGAGTCGGCCATGGCCTGGGCGAAGCACTGCAGCACGAGCGCCCGGTGGCTGTAGGCGACTCCTTTCGGGTTGCCCGTGGTGCCCGAGGTGTAGCACATTCCCGCCGCTTCGTTCTCGTCGAGGTCGGGAAAGGAAACGTCGCCGTCGTTTTCGGCCAGAAGTTCTTCGTAGGCGCGTACGGGACGAAGCCGTGTCCCGTCGGGAACCTCCTCGGACAGGGTGACGTAGAGCCGAACGGTTTCGAGCTTCGGGGCCAGGCTCTCCAGCTGGGAGACGAGGTCGGGGTCGACGAAGACGACGGCGTCTTTTGCGTGGTTCACGACGAAGGCGATCTGCTCCGGGAAGAGTCGGATATTGAGCGTGTGAAGCACGGCGCCGTAGGCGGGGACGGCAAGGTAGAGTTCGAGGTGCCGATGGGTATTCCAGGCGAAGGTGGCCACTCGCTCACCCCGCCGGACGCCGATCTTCTCGAGGGCCTGCGCCAGCTTCTTGGCCCGTACGTAGAGTTCGGCGTAGCTCGTGCGGTGCAATCCCTCCGGCGTTTTCGACAGGATTTCTTTTTCGGGGAAAAGCCTGCGGGCCCGTTCGAGGAGATGGGTCAGGGTGAGCGGGTAACGCATCATCGTACCTTGCATGGGTTTCCCTCCTGCGAATCCCTCGAGCGTATCGGGTGCGGAGTCCCGGGGCCGTGGAGGCTCTGCCGCCCCTCCGTGCTTTCGATTCGCCCGGCTAGCACCGGCGTGCCTTTATGGCTTTTTTCGCCTCCCCAAGACAAGTTGCCACCCTCCGGTCTCCCCCCGCCGGCCTCGGACTTGCTTTCGCCGAATTTTCGCCTAGGATGGTGTCGTGCGTTCGTCACGGAAAGACGGAGAGGCGCCCGGGGGCGCGAAAAGGCGTTCCTCTCGCCCCTACGTCGTCCGAGTGCGCGCGGGGGGATTCGGCGACCCCGATCTTCCCCCGGGCACCTCTCTGCTCGTCGACCCCTCCTCCCGCCCGCGGGCCGGCGACACGGTGCTCGTGGAGGCGTCCGGTCTGCCCGCCCTCCGGAGATTCGTGCGCGCGGAGGACGGTAGGATTCTCGTGGAAAGCGGGCGGCCCGGATTCCTGCCGCTCGTTTTCAGGCTCGACGAAGCGTCTCTTCTGGGCGTCGTCCGGGAGCTTCGCTACCGCGAGCTTCCGACGGGCACGGACGCGCCGATCCTGCAACGTCTCGAGCAGTGCAGGCGAACTCTCGAGCAGGCCGCTTTGAGGAGCGACGAAAAGGCGAGGCTCTTTCGGCGGCTCTCCGAAGCGAGCTGTCTCTACGAGTGGTGCGGGCGTGCCGAGCACCGAAAGTTGAAAAAGGCCCTGGCGCGCCGCGCGGCGGAGCTTCTCACCGAGGTACAGAAGGCGCTCGAGGCCGCCTGACGTCAACTTCCGGGGTAGAAACGCCGTAGCAGTTCCCGCAGCTCGAGGAGCGAAAGCTGGCCCGGAGCCGTCGGTGCCCGGTGGTGGGCGTACGTGAGCCGGGAGCCGGCGGCGGGGAAAAAGACGCGCGAGATCCCGCCCACCGCCCCCATGGCCACGGTGACGATTCCTTCCTGCCGGTGACGGAGGGTGAACTCGAGAAGCCGAGCTACGTCTTCGAGGTCGTGGGCCATGGTCGCGACCTTGAGAAGGTCGGCCCGGCAGGCCCGCCCCTCTTCCCACAGGCGTTCGAGCGTCTCGAGGGACGGGGTGGAGGCGAAGTCGTGGAAGGAGACGATGGTGGTCCGGCCCGTTTTTCGGGCGAGCTCCAGGACCCGATCGCGGATGGGGGCACGGAGTTCGACGTCGACGGCGTCGACGCTCCCCAGGACGCACTCGTAGAGGGTGGCGCGGGTCTCCTCGTCGAGCGGTGCCTTCCCTCCCTCGCTCTGCGCCCGGACGGTCGCGATCAACGGCAACCGAGCTCCGGCCAGTTTCCGGTAACGCTTCGCCGTCTCCGAGACGTGGGAGATCGCCAGCTCCGAGAAGCCGTCGATTCTCAGCTCGACGAAGTCGCAGAGGTCCTGCACCGCGGAAACGTCGGCGCGAGGGTCGTCGTCGAAAAGCGGGACGACGACGCGCGGAACCTTTCCGAGCGAAACCCCTCCGATCGAAAGGGTCTTCGGTCCCACGGGAAGATCCTGCCTCGGCGTGGCCTCAACGTCGGAGGAGCACGACGCAGGCATTCGCGCCCCGGCCCACGGTGTGGGCGAGGGCCACCTTGGCTCCCTCGACTTGCCGCCTTTCCGCTCGGCCGCGAAGCTGCCAGTAGAGCTCGACGATCTGTCCGAGCGCGGATGCCCCGAGCGGCTCGCCCTTGGAGAGAAGGCCCCCGCTCGGGTTGACGGGGATGCGCCCGCCTCTTTCCGTGTGGCCCGCTTCGAGGAATCGCGCGCAGTCCCCTCTCGGGCAGAGCCCGAGCTCCTCGTACGAAAGGAGCTCCCGCGCCGAGTCCGTGTCCTGCAGTTCGACCACGTCGAGCTCCCCGGGGCCGATTCCCGCGGACTCGTAGACGTCGCGTGCGGCGAGCTCGGTGGGTCCCGGAGGGTCTCCGACGAGTCCCGAAAGCGGTGTGTGCTCGCCGAGAACCCCTCCCGGTAAGTGCGAGCGGAGGCTCGCGGCCGTCACGAACACTCGGCCGCGGTTTTCTCCCCGCGCTGCGCGGAGTACCACGGCGGCCGCACCTTCGTTGGGCGAGCACAGCATGTAGAGGGTGAGCGGGTCGCAGACCACGGGCGAGGAAAGCACCTCCTCGAGGGAAAACTCCTTGCGGTACATCGCGTAGGGGTTGTCGACGCCGTTCCGGTGGTTCTTGACCGAGACGCGCGCGAGGTGCTCTCGCGTGACACCGTTCTCGAGCATGAGTCGGCGAGCTCGGAGGGCGAAGTACGCCGGGTTGGCCGCGAGCCCCGCCTCCTCGCGCCACGGCTCGAAAAACGACGAGCGGATGATGCCGCGCGGCATTTTTTCCATTCCGAACACGAGCACGCAGTCGTAGCGCCCCGACCGGATCGCTTCGTAACCGAAGATGAGAGCGGCTCCGCCGCTCGCGCATCCGGCCTCGACGTTCACGATCGGAACCCCGGTGAGGCCGAGAGCCGTGAGCACCTTGTGACCCGCGGCCACGCCGCTGTAGACGGTTCCGCAGTAGGCCGCCTCGAAGCCGCCCCGTTCGATTCCCGCTTCCGCCAGCGCCTGCCGGACCGCTTCGATGCCGAGGCGCACGACGTCCTTCTCCGGGAAGCGGCCGAAGGGATGCAACCCGACGCCCGCGATTTCGACTTCCCGACCGCCCGAGAGCCGCGCTGCGGGGGGCAGGGGGGGGCGGAACTCTTCGGCGGGCTCGAGAACGGCCTCCCGCCCTTCGGTCGGGGCGAACGCGTAGCAGAGGACGTCACGGCCTTCCTCGTCCCGGTGGAGCGGCTCGAGGACGAGTTCGACGGGTTGCCCCGGCTCGAGTTTCGCGGGGTCCGCCTCCGTGAGGCGGGTCACGACACGGATCCCTTCGGGCAGCTCGACCACACCGAAACCGTAGGGCACCGGGCCCTTGTAACCGGGGGGGCGGTGGACGACGGCGGTGTGGAGGTAGAGGCGTCCTCGGCGGCCCATGGCTTCTTCGGTGCAACCGTCCGAGCTGCAGTACGGGCAGACGGGCAGGGACGGGAAGTGCAGGCGACGGCAGGACGGACACCTGCCCCCGAGGAGGACCGGGCCTCCGGGCTGCTCGCGGAAAAGACCGTCCTTCACCGGCACGATCGGCACGGAGGAAGGCATAGCACAGGAAAACCGCGCCGTTCCACGCCCGAGTACGATTTTCCCCACCGGCGGGTCAGGGAGCCAGGCGGTCGATGGTGCGAGGGAAGGGGATGGTTTCCCGGACGTGGTGGAGGCCGCAGAGCCACGCCACGACCCGTTCGACGCCCATGCCGAAGCCGGCGTGCGGAACGGAGCCGTACCGGCGGAGGTCGAGATACCACTCGAACGCCGAGCGGGGAAGGCGGTGTTCTTCGATCTTGCGCGCGAGAACCTCCGCGTCGTCTTCCCTCTGGCCGCCGCCGACGATCTCGCCGTATCCTTCCGGGGCGAGCATGTCGACGCACAGGGCGAGTCTCGGATCGTCGGGGTCCGTCTTCATGTAGAAGGCCTTGCAACGGGCCGGGTAGCGGTGGACGAGCACGGGGCGGTCGAACGCCAGAGACAGGGCCGTTTCTTCGTCTCCTCCGAAATCGTCTCCCCACTCGACGGAAAAACCCTTCTCCCGCAGAACGGCGAGGGCTTCTTCGTACGTGATGCGCGGGAAGGGTTTGGCCACCCGCTCGAGGGGGGCGAGGTCGCGCCCGAGCGACTCGAGTTCCTTCCGGCGGCGCTCGAGGGTTCTCCGCACGACGTGTTCGACGAAATCCTCGGCGAGGTCCATCGCTCCGGCGAGGTCGAGAAAAGCGACTTCCGGTTCCACCATCCAGAACTCCGTGAGGTGCCTGCGGGTTTTCGACTTCTCGGCGCGGAAGGTGGGCCCGAAACAGTAGACCTTGCCGAACGCCATGGCGCCGGCTTCCATGTAGAGCTGCCCGCTCTGGCTCAGATACGCGGTCTGGCCGAAGTACTCGGTGGCGAAGAGCGTGGTGGTTCCCTCGCAGGCGGCGGGCGTGAAAATGGGGGCGTCGAGAAGCGTGAAGCCGCGGGAGTCGAAGTACTCGCGCGCGGCACGCTCCACCTCGTGGCGCACTCGGAGGATCGCGTGCTGACGCGAAGACCGAATCCACAGGTGGCGGTGTTCGAGGAGAAAAGCCACGCCGTGCTCTTTGGGAGTGATCGGGTAGGGCTCGGCGGGGTGGACGAGCTCGATCGAGCGCACGGAAAGCTCGTGTCCTCCGGGTGCGCGTGCATCGGCACGGACCGTTCCGCGGACGATCAGGGAAGACTCCTGCGGGATATGGTCGGCCAGCGAGAACTCCTCCGGGTCCACCTCCCCGGCAGCGACCACGCACTGCACGGTCCCGGTGCCGTCTCGCAGCAGCAGAAAGTGCACCTTCCCGCTCGACCGTCGGTTCGCGAGCCACCCCTTGAGGACGACCTCCCGGCCGACGTGGGCCGGCAACTCTTCGACGTAAACCCAGGTCGGAGCGACTCCCTCCACGGCCGCGCACTCTAGCGTAGCCCGCGCGAGCGGTCCAAACGCCTTTCGCCGAGACTCCGTCGTACCCGGGCGAAGATCGCGTGGAAAGCGCGCCGGGTGAGCTTCCCCGTGAAGGTGTTTTGCTGGCTCGGGTGGTAGGAGCCCAGGAGGAGGACGTCTCCGAGGTCCACCCGCGCTCCGTGGGCGAACTTGGGTCGTGGCTTCGGGACCGGCCGGCACGCGGCGGCCCGCGCGGCGAAGTAGGCGTCCCATGCGATCTTCCCGAGTGCCACGACGATGCGAACGCCTCGGAGCAGCTCGAGTTCTCGCACGAGGTACGGGCGGCAATTCTCCAGTTCTTCGCGCGTCGGTTTGTTCGCCGGTGGGGCGCAGCGGACCGCGGCCGTCACGTAGGCACCCCGGAGCTCGAGACCGTCGTCGCGATGGTGCGAAAAGGGCTGGTTGGCGAAACCGAAACGGTGCAGGGCTTCGAAAAGCCAGTCCCCCGAGCGGTCACCGGTGAAGATTCTTCCGGTGCGATTTCCGCCGTGAGCCGCCGGAGCTAGGCCCACGACGAGAAGCCGCGCGCACGGATCCCCGAATCCGGGTACCGGCCGCCCCCAGTAGACTTGATCCCGGAACTGCTTTCGGCGTACCCGTGCGACTTCCGTCCGGTAGGCTACCAGTCGAGGACACCGGACGCAGGAGACGACCTCCGCCTCGAGAGCCTCCAGCGCGCGGCGAGGGTCAGTGCGTGGTGACCGTGCCACCCTCTTCGGTGACACCGAACATTTGGGCGATCGCGTCGTAGGCCGGATTGAGCATCCCGTCGAGGGCGTCGCTCAACATCTGCTCGACGTCCGAGATGTCGTCCGCCGTGAGCGCGTTCATGTCCTGGTGCATCCCGTGCAACGCCCAGATCGCAGTTCGCAAGCGGCTCCGTGCTTCGTCCAGCATGCGCAACACTTCCTGGGGATCCACTTGAACCGGATCTTCCTTCGCCATGTGCCCTCCTCGGTAGGGGACAACCTCTCGGTCGAGTCTGCCCGCTCGGCGGCCCGAGCGCAAGAGAGAAAGGGCGCCACCGTTTGAGGGGACCCCCACGTCTTGGTAGAAACCCGACGATGCCGCCCAAAGGCCCGGAAAAGAGCTCCACGCGAGACGCCATCCTGGAGGTCGCCGAGCGCGAGTTCGCCGCCCGGGGTTACGAGGGGGTCACGGTGCGGGACATCGCGGCGCGCGCCGGGCTCCGAAATCAGGCGAGCCTCTACAACCACTTCCGGAACAAGGAAGACCTCTACGAAGCCGTGCTTGCCCGGGGAATCGTGCCGGTCATCGCGCTGGTCGCCGAGACGGGCGCGACGCCCGGAACGGCGGACCGCGACGTTCTCGAGAGGCTTTTCGACTACCTGGCGCGCCACCCGCACGTGCCGCGCCTCATCCACAGGGCGGCACTGGACGAGAGCGGCTACCTCCTCGACCGCGTCGCTTCCCAGATTCTGCGCCCGCTGTACAACCAGGGGCTCGACGTCCTGTCCCGAAGGCACGGGCCCTGGGAACCCGCCGACCTGCCTCACGTAGCCGCCGGGATCTACCACCTTCTTTTCGGTTACTTCGCCAACGCATCGTTGCTCGCGGCCCTGTTCGGCGAGGACCCGATGAAACCTGCCGTCCTCGAGCGCCAACTCCGCTTTTTGCAGACCGCGGTCGATCTCCTTCTGGGTCGGCCCGTGGCTTCCCGCCACCGTGGTGCTGACAGGAAGGTGCGAATCGGGGTAGAAAGTCGCAAACGCAAGGGGCGGCGAAGAACCCCGGACGGAGGAGTTCACCGATGAGAGTCGTCGTCGATCGGGATCTGTGCGAGGGCAATGCGGTGTGCATGAAGGTCTGTCCCGAAGTCTTCGAAGTCGGGGAAGACGACCAGGCACACCTGAAAATCGAGAGGCCCGGCGAAGAACTCCGGGCCAAGGTGGAGGAGGCGGTAGCTCGCTGTCCCCGGCAGGCTCTTTCGATCGTCGAAGACTGACGCCGTGACCGCCGGCAGCGAGAGGGAACCGGGAGCGCGGCGTTTCCTTGCTATTGGTCGGACCATCGGCTAACAAGACCGTATGTCCAACGCGTTCGCCCGGAGTTCCGGCCCTTCCGCCGTGCGGGGCCCTTTCGCCCCGGTTCGACGGCGCCGGCTCCACGAGGACGTCGTGGTGCAGCTTCGAGACGCCATCCTCGACGGGAGGTACGTCCCGGGGGACAAGTTGCCCCCGGAACGAGAGTTGGCCGAACAGTTCGGCGTGAACCGGGGGTCGATTCGCGAGGCGCTGAAGGTCCTCGAGGGGCTCGGTCTCGTCTCGATTCGTCAGGGCGACGGCGCGACCGTGCGCCCCGTGGTCGAGGCCTCCCCGGACGTTCTGGCTCCCATGATTTTCCGGGGAGGTAGGGTGGATGCCGAGGCTCTCGGCGAGCTCGCCGAAGTCATGATGCCGCTCCTTTACGAGATGGCGCGCCTCGCCCTCGAACGCTTCCGGCCCGAGGAGCTCGATCGCATTCGTGCGCTGCGCGACGGGATCGCGGACGAGAGCCGGGAGAGGGAAGAACGGTTCGCCCTGGCCCGGGAGTTGCTCGTCGCACTTTCGGACATGACGCGAAACCGCGTGTGGCAGATGCTCGCCCGCCGGGCTCGGACACTCCTCGGTTCCGAACCTCTGGCCGAGGCCCGGAGGAGGCTCCGTCGGGACCCGGGGCGGCTCGTTCCCGGCATCGACGCTTGCCTCGCTGCGGCCGAAGCGGGCCATCGGGCGGAGGCGATTCGACGCCTCCGCCTCGTCGTCGCCGAGATCGGCGACATGGCGCTCGACCGGGCGCGCGAATCTCGATCTTCACGGGAGGTCGTACGATGAGCGAGTTCACTCTCGAAACGCCCACGCAAGAGCCGGGTTTCCAGACGGCCATGAAGGTCGTCTACCAGTGGAACTACGACCCGGAGGTCGAAGAGCTCAGGAACCTCTACGTGAAGGCGGCCGAAGCCCAGTGGGTCGCCGAGCGGGACATCGACTGGGATCGCCCGATCGACCTCGAGAAGTTCGCCAGCACACCGCTCGGTGCCGCGATCCCGATCGAGAAGTGTTCCTACTGGAGGTCGCTCCCGCAAGAAACGGTCTGGGAGCTGACGCGGCGCACGGCCAGCTTCCGGCTGAGCAACTTTCTGCACGGGGAGCAGGGCGCTCTCATGGTGGCCGCACAACTCGTCAACGCCGTGCCCCACACGGACGCGAAGTTCTACGCCGCCACGCAGACGATGGACGAGGCGCGTCACGTGGAAGTGTTCTCGAAGTACATCAAGAAGCTCGACGAGGTCCGGCCGATCGCACCGCCGCTCAAGCGGATCCTCGACGCGACGCTCGAGACCGACGACTGGATGAAAAAACTCGTCGGGATGCAAATCGTGGTGGAAGGGCTCGCCCTCTACAGTTTCCGGGAAATGCGGAACCTCACGCGGGAGCCCCTCCTCAAGGACATCCTCACCTACGTGGCCCGGGACGAGTCACGTCACCACGCCTACGGAGTCCAGTACATCCAGCGCTGCGTCCCCTGTCTCGACGACGCGCACCGGCGCGAACTCGAGGACTTCGCGCTGGAGGCGGCGCGGACGCTCATCGACAACCGGAACCAGCAGGCCTTTCTCGCACACATGCTCGCGGTCTGGGCGGAGGCGGGCATCGACGCCGCCGAGCTTCTCCAGTCGCTCCAGAGAGAAAGAGACGAGATCGTCGAGTCCGTTCCCAGGGGACGCCGGCTCGGTCCCGTGCAGGGGTTCGTGATTCCGACGCTCCGGCGCTGTGGTCTTCTGAGCGAACGGGTAGCGGCCCACTTCCACGAGTTTCTCGCGGCGAACCTGAGCTCGAAGCTCGTGGGCGAGACGGTGGAGGAGTTTCTCGAGCTCGTCCCCGACCTTCCCGAGGACACGGCGACCTGGGTTCTCAGCGAGTTCGGCTCGTGAGGGCTGCCCGGCCCTGCCTCCCGGCGGAGTGGGCCGAGCGGCGAGGCGAAGCGTGAGTCTCCCCCCGCCCCCCGAGGGCGTGCGCGAAGCGTTCGAGCTCCAGGCGCACTTCTGCGGGGTCCTGGGCTCGCCGCTTTACGAGCGGCTGCTCCGCTGCGCGCTCGCCGACTTCGTCCGCGGGGGTGCGGTCGCCCGCGTCTTCGAGGGGTGGAGCGGGCATGCGATGGCGCAGGCCGTCGTTCTCAGGCTTCTGGGCGGTGTACACGCGCTCGTGCTCTCGGGAGAAGAGAAAGAACTGGCCCGGTTTTTTCCCTCGGCGGGTGGCGGACCGGGAGAAGGGGTCGAGGAGGCTTTTCTCGACTGCGTCGGCAGGAACGTCGAGTTTCTCCGGCGCAAGATTCGGGAGCCGGTCCAGACCAACGAGGTCGGGCGTTCGGCCGCGCTCCTCGGCGGGTTCCTGGAAATCGCTCGTCGGACGCGGCTCCCCCTGCGTTGTCTCGAGATCGGAGCGAGCGCGGGCCTCAACCTCTGGTGGGATCGCTACCGCTACGAACTGGGCCCCTACCGCTGGGGAGACCCTGCCTCGAGCGTGCGTCTTACGGCCAGGTGGGCGGGGCCTCCGCCTCCGCTCGAAAGCCGCGTGGAAGTCGCCGCACGGGCGGGTTGCGATCCGGCACCCGTCGACCTGCGGGATCCGGCGGCGCGGCTGCGGCTCGAGTCCTTCGTGTGGCCGGACCAGGTCGAGCGATTTTCCGTCCTCCGCGCTGCGATCGCGCACGCTTCGGCGAACCCACCAGCGGTCGAAAAAGCCCCGGGCTCGCAGTGGCTGTCTCGGGTGCTGCTCCCGCTTCCACGGGGTCTCGCGACCGTCGTCTACCATTCGATCGTGTGGTGGTATCTCGGCGAAGAGGAGCGGCAAAAGATCGCGGAAATTCTGGCCCGGGCCGCGTCCGAAGCTTCGGCATCGGCACCTCTGGCCTGGCTCCGGCTCGAGCATTTCACGAGCGAGCGGCCGGACCTACTCTGTACGTTCTGGCCGGGCGGAGAGGAGAAAACGCTCGCCCGCGCCCACCCTCACGGGTTCGAGGTCGAGTGGCTCGTCCCTTGACTCCGGCCGCCTCGCAGGAGCCGACCGGGCAACGCGCCGGTAGGCCGGCCTTCGCGGACGACGACCTCCCCGTTGACGATCGTGGCCACGTAGCCCGTGGCTTCTTGCACGAGGTGCGCGGCGCCGCCCGGAAACTCGTGCCGTACCTCCGGTAGGCGAAGGTCGAGCCGTTCGACGTCGATCACGTCGAGGTCGGCGGCTTTCCCGGGCTCCACCGTGCCCCGATCCGTGATTCCCCAGAGCCGCGCGGGCTCGGAAGTGAGCTTCCGCACGGCATGCTCGAGCGAGAGGAGTTTCCTCTCGCGCACCCAGTAAGCGAGGAGAAACGTGGGGAAGCTCGCGTCGCTGGTCTGGGTGGTGTGCGCTCCCGCGTCGCCGAGACCGATCGTGGAACGGGGGTGCCGCAGCATCGTGGCCACGGCGTCGAGGTCCGGGTTGTAGAGCGGGAGGAGGAGAAACCCGTCGAGGTTCCGCTCGAGGAATCGACGGAGCAGGAACTCTCCGGGGGATACTCCCGAGGCTTTCGCCTGCGCCACGACGCTGCGCTCGGGCTTCGTCTCGTAGGCCTTCACTCCGTCGCCCTCGAGAAAGAAGACGTTCTCGAGTCTTGCGAGGCCCCCGAGGATGGGGGCGTCGCCGTCCCCGAGGCTCTCCGCGAGACGAGTTCGGAGCCCTTCGTCCTGCAGGGCTCGGGCCACCTCCTCGGTGGGTTTTCCGAGTAGCTCGGACGCGGCCGGAAAGAGGAGCAGCGGCGAAAGCGCCGTGCGAAAACTCAGGAGAAGCCCCACCGAGCGCACGGCGACCTGCGGGAAGACCGGAGCTTGCTCCGCGTCGATGCGCTCGAAAGCTCGTTCCCAGCGGTCGGGATACGCAAGGACCTGCACGAGGGCCAGGCTCGTGGGCCGCCCGTGCCGCCGCGAGAGGTCGAAGAGCCACTCGAATTCCCGCTCGAGGCCGTCGGGGTCCTCTCCGGCAGCCCCGTAGGGTACGAGCTCGAACACTCCCCTGCCCGCTTCCCTCATGCCGTCGAGGAGTGTTTCGAGTTCCCGGCGGCTCGCGAACGTTCCCGGAACGGGGTCCCAGGCAGGGGTGCGGTGCATGGTCGTGCGGCCCGTCGAGAATCCGACCGCTCCCGCCTCGAGGGCTTCGCGCACGCAGGCGCGCATCGCCGCGAGTTCTCGCTCGTCGGGCTCCGCGTCCGTCGCTCCACGCTCGCCCATCACGAAGATCCGGAGCGGCGCGTGGCTCAGGTGGGCTGCCAGGTTGGGGCCGAGCGGACGTCGCTCGAGGAAATCCAGGTACTCCGGAAAGGTCACCCATCCCCACTCCATTCCTTGCTGCATCGCCGAACGCGGGATGTCTTCGACCCCTTCCATGAGGAACATGAGAAACTCCCGGTCCTCGGGTCGGCACGGGGCGAACCCCACGCCGCAGTTCCCCACGACCACCGTCGTGACGCCGTGGAGTGTGGACGGGGTAGCGAGAGGATCCCAGAGGATTTGCGCGTCGAGGTGCGTGTGGATGTCGACGAAGCCGGGCGTGACGATGCATCCTCGGGCGTCGAGAACGTCCCGCGCTTCCCCGCCGAAGCGTTCGGTCGAGACGATCCTGCCCCCTGTGACGACGACGTCGGTCTCCCGCGGGGAGGCACCCGTGCCGTCGACGAGAAGTCCGCCGCGGATCACGAGGTCGGGCTTCATGAGTCCTCTCCTTGCTCGTTCTCGCTCTCTTCTAGCCCAATGCCGTTCGCCGGAAAAGGGCGGATTTCCCTTGAGAATTCTCCCGCCTCTGGTACGAGTCCCCGCATGGAAAAGCTCCGGAGCATCGCGCGGAAAGTGTCGAACTGGGGCCGTTGGGGCGAGGACGACGAGCGAGGTACGCTCAACCTCGTCACGCCCGACGTTCTTCGCCGGGCTGCCGCAGCCGTGCGCGACGGCAAGGTGTTCAGCCTCGGGCTTCCGCTCGGAGCGCAGGGGCCGCAGATCGGTCAGGGCGGCCGGATCAACCCCCTCCACCTCATGACCGTGATCGACGGACGGGTCGGCGACGACCCGGAAGGGTTTCGCTTCGCCGACGACCTGGTCGTGATGCCGCTCCAGTGCGCCACGCAGTGGGACGCTCTCTCGCACGCCTACTACGGCGGGAAGCTCTACAACGGCTACCCTTCCTCGAGCATCACGACCGGCGGTGCAGCCAGGCTCGGAATCGAGAAGTTCGGCGCGGCCGTGGTGTCCCGAGGGGTTCTGCTCGACGTGGCACGGCTCCGCGGCGTCGACCGGCTCGCCCCCGGAACGGTGATTCGCCCCGAGGACCTCGAAGCCGCCGAAAAAACCCAGGGTGTCCGCGTGGAGTCGGGAGACGTGCTTCTGGTTCGGACGGGCCACATGCGGGTTTTCACCGTGGACGGCGATCGCGTCGGCTACATGCGGCAGTCGCCGGGTCTCGGCATCGACTGCGCCGAGTGGCTGCACGAGCGGGGCGTGGCAGCCGTGGCCTCGGACACGCTGGCCGTCGAGGTGATCCCGTTCGAGGACCCCGCCTGTCCCCTGCCGCTCCACCTCCTCTGTCTCCGCGAGATGGGGATGCCGCTCGGCGAGATGTTCGACCTCGAGGAGCTGGCGCGCGACTGTGCCACGGACGGACGCTACGAGTGTTTTTTCTCGGCTCCGGCCCTCAAGGTGGTGGGCGGGGTCGGGAGCCCTCTGAACCCCGTGGCCCTCAAGTAGGGCGAGTCTTGGCCCCCTCCGGGAGCGTGTTATCCTTCGACGCATATGGACCCGATGCCCGAAATCGACGAGGCGCCCGAACAGACGGCGCAGTGGATCGAATCCTTCGACGAGCTCGTTCGCGTGGAGGGCCCCCGCAGGGCTCGGCAACTTCTGGCCCAGCTCATCCAGCACGGCTACCGCCGGGGGGTCGTGGCCCCGTTCGCGGCCAACACGCCCTACGTCAACACGATCCCCGTCGAGGACCAGCCCCCGTATCCGGGCGATCTCGCCATCGAGCGCCGCATCCGGAACATGAACCGCTGGAATGCGGCCATGATGGTGGTTCGCGCCAACGCCCACTCGGGCGGCATCGGCGGCCACATTTCCACCTACGCCTCTCTCGCCACGCTCGTCGAAGTGGGCTTCCACCACTTTTTCCGGGCGCACACGGAAGAGGCGGCCGGGGACTTCCTCTACTTCCAGGGCCACGCCGCTCCGGGCATCTATGCCCGGGCCTTTCTCGAGGGTAGGCTGACCGAGCAGCAACTCGCCAACTTCCGGCGCGAACTCGCACCGGGAGGGGGGCTCTCCTCGTATCCGCACCCCTGGCTCATGCCGCACTTCTGGGAGTGGCCGACGGTGTCGATGGGCCTCAGTCCCATCTGCTCGATCTACCAGGCTCGTTTTCTCCGCTACCTGCACGCCCGAGGGCTCGCCGACACCTCGCAGTGCCGGGTCTGGGCGTTTCTGGGCGACGGCGAGATGGACGAACCCGAGAGCATGGGTGCCATCACGCTGGCCTCCCGCGAGCAGCTCGACAACCTCATCTGGGTCGTGAACTGCAACCTCCAGCGGCTCGACGGGCCCGTGCGAGGCAACGGGAAGATCATCCAGGAACTCGAAGCCGCGTTCCGCGGGGCCGGCTGGAACGTCATCAAGGTCATCTGGGGCAGCGACTGGGATCCCCTCCTCGCGCGCGATACCGAGGGACTCCTGGTCAAGCGGATGAACGAGACGGTCGACGGGCAGTACCAGAAGTACACGGTGGAATCCGGCGCGTACATCCGGGAGCACTTCTTCGGTCCCGAACCCCAGCTCCGTGCGCTCGTCGCCGACCTCACGGACCAGAAGCTCCGTCGGCTCCGTCGGGGCGGGCACGACCCCGAGAAGATCTACGCGGCGTACAAGGTCGCCGTGGAGTACTCCGGGGCGCCGACGGTCATCCTCGCCAAGACGATCAAGGGCTACATGCTCGGCCCGGCGAGCGAAGGCCGGAACATCTCCCATCAGGCGAAAAAGCTCAGCGAGAAGGAGCTGCGCGAGTTCCGCGACCGGTGCGGCATCCCCGTCACGGACCGGGAACTCGCGGACATGCCTTTCTACCGGCCCTGCCGAAGACAGCGAGGAGATCCAGTACCTGAAGGAGAGGCGTGCCGCGCTGCGGGGGTTCGTACCGCGCCGGGTGGTGCGGGCCAAGCCACTCCCGGTCGTACCGAGAAAAGTCTTCGAGGAATTCCGGGCGGGAAGCGGAGGTCGGGCCGTGGCGACGACGCAGGTCTTCGTCACGCTGCTGCGTCGACTCATGAGCGACGAGACGATCGGCAAGCTCGTCGTCCCCATCGTCCCCGACGAAGCCCGCACGTTCGGGATGGACTCCCTCTTCCGGAAGTTCGGGATCTATTCCGCCCAGGGGCAGAAGTACGAGCCCGTCGACTCGGACATCGTGGCGTACTACCGGGAGGCGAAAGACGGCCAGCTCCTGATGGAAGGGATCACGGAGGCCGGGGCGATGGCTTCGACGACCGCGGCCGGAACGGGCTACGCCGCCCTGGGGGTGAACACGATTCCCTTCTACCTTTTCTACTCGATGTTCGGCTACCAGCGTGTCGGTGACCTCATCTGGCAGTTCGCGGACGCGCGGGGTCGCGGCTTTCTCGTGGGCTGCACGGCGGGCAGGACGACGCTCGCGGGAGAAGGGCTCCAGCATCAGGACGGGCACAGCCACGTGCTCATGAGCGTCGTGCCCACGGTGCGTGCTTACGACCCGGCCTACGCGTACGAGATCGCCGTCATCGTGGAGGACGGAATCCGCCGGATGTACCGGGACCAGGAGGACTGCTTCTACTACCTCACGATGATGAACGAACCCTGGGTGCACCCGCCTATCCCCGAAGGGGTGGAGGAGGGCATCCTCCGGGGGATGTACAAGCTCCGCCCGGCTCCCGAGGGCGTCCGCGGTCCCAGGGTGCATCTTTTCGGGAGCGGGGCCATGCTCAACGAGGCTCTTCGCGCCCAGAAGCTTCTCGCCGAGCGAGGGGTGGCGGCCGAGGTGTGGAGCGTGACGAGCTACACGGAGCTTCGCCGCGACGCCCTGGCTGCGGTGCGCTGGAACATGCTGCACCCCACGGAAAAGCCGAGGCTCCCCTACGTCACGCGGCTGCTCCTCGACGAGCCCTTCCCGGTCGTGGCCGCGACGGACTACATGAAAATCGTGGCCGACCAGATCGCGCCTTTCGTGCCCGCGGGGCTTCATGCTCTCGGTACGGACGGCTTCGGTCGCAGCGAGACGCGGGAGACGCTGCGCCGGTTCTTCGAGGTGGACGCGGAGTGCATCGCCGTCGCGGCGCTCTACGAACTCGCGCAGCGCGAAGCCGTGCCGGTTCGCGTCGTCGAGGCGGCGATCCGCGATTTCGGGATCGACCCGGAAAAGCCGGACCCCGCCCGTTCCTAGGCTTCGGAGCTCGGGGGCGAGGCCGTTTCGCCCGCGGAATCTTCCCCGGGGTTCCGGAAAAAGGCCCGGCGAACTACCGCACGAAAACGCTCGACGAGCCGGGGCCGGGTGTCTTTCATCCCGCGCTCCACCCAGTCGGCGAGAAGTGCTTGATCCATCGCCGAGAACGTCTTCGCGAGGAAGGCCGGGTCCTCGCGAACGAAGACCCCGGCTTCGATCCCGCGGCGGAACACCTCCGCCTGAAGCGCGTGGATTTCCTTCCAGTGCTGGGTTCGCACGGGATTTTCGGGCGAGGGGCTCGAAACCCACGCGGTGCCCTCCCGGAGGTGCATGCGGAGGAAGTTCGGATGCTCGACGAAGTAGGTCGTGTAGGTCTCGATGAGCGCGTCGAGGGCGTCTTCGGGCGAAGCCGCTCGCGCTACGTTCGCCCGCGCGAGCTCCAGGATCTCCTGGCCGCGTTCCCGTAAGAGCTCGCGCCAGAGGTCCGTCTTGCTCGGGAAGATCGCGTAGATCGTCCCCATGGAAAGCCCGGCCCTGCGGGCGATGTCCTGCACTCGGGCCGCCTCGAACCCGTGTTCGGCGAAGACCTCTTCTGCGGCGGCGAAAATGTGGCGCCGGTACACGATGTTCCGAGCCCGGCGGACGTCTTCGCGGGGTTTTCGCCTGGAGCGCACGGGAGAAAATTACCATTCGATTTACCGATTGACAAGTCGTATTCTCGAATGCTAATTCCAAAAATCGAAAGCTTGGTTCAAGCCACGCCT